>NZ_JAEQDE010000208.1:0-1015 GCF_020737865.1 Microcoleus sp. PH2017_35_SFW_U_B | reverse complement strand
CAAGTAATTCCAGCTTTCCCAATCTTTCCAAGAAAAATCAAGTTCCAAACAGTTCTGTTTTGTCATAAATGATAGTGTCTATCAAGGCCTAAAACGTAAGTCTAACCCTAGAAGCCTTGCAATTACTTCCAATGCGATCGGAACAACTCCTGCTACCCCCTTTTAACAGCAGAGTAATAATTTCCTGACTAAAAGTTTTATTCGTAGTAATAATTTCCTGACTAAAAGTTTTATTCGTAAATTTGATAGGCATCTCAGGGATTCAACTGACGCACAACAGCTTCAAGAACTGCTCGATTCCAATTACGATCTTCTGGGGAAATCACAACAACTTCAAAACCATACTTTTTTCCTTCCAATCTTACTCCTTCAGAATCGTCTATATGCAGATCGATACCAAAGGCTTTAGGGTTCTTACTTGGCCACTCATATCCTGAATTGCGACGTAGATAGGCATTATGGACAGTCTGATTAATAACCCCTGCTACATGAATGCCATAACAACGTAACCACAAGCGGATCAAACAAGGGGAACGATACGAAGATGTGTAAATCCATATTTCACACCCGTATTGCTTCAATTGTTTCATCAATTTGCATGACCCTAGCCGCAACGGTTCATTAATCCACGGCTTGAAAAAAAATGGTATGCGATGGGGTTCGCATGGAACCTGTTCCCCGCAAATAAGGGTATCATCAAGATCGAATGAAATTCGCATTAGTTTCCTTTATTAAGGATTCCAACGCGCGTTCCTTACTCATGGTTTTGTTTACCTCTAATGATGAGTAAAACGAGCTGACATCGCTAATTATTGTAGTTGATTGACTGCACATTATATTAAGTACCACTCATTAATTCACAGTCTTATCCTCGTGGTGGGTTCCGTCAAGCGCACTCTCATCTAAAGCAGAAAAGTCAAGTAATGATGGAACATCAAAGCAGGGAAGTTCAACTTGCAAATACTTATCTCCACACAGATTCTCTGGCTTACCATCTCTATACATAATCAGAGCT
>NZ_JAEQDE010000039.1:54897-147795 GCF_020737865.1 Microcoleus sp. PH2017_35_SFW_U_B | reverse complement strand
TACCTTGGGATGGCCGACCACTCAATAGCGCAGGAAGTGAACTCTTTCATTGTAGCTAAAGATGGCTTTAGTTAAGTTTGGGTAAGTTTTACGAAGCAGGGGAAGTGCTACGTCGAAGTAGACCGTTTTTTCCCATCCTCAAAGACTTGCTCAGTCTGTCTCAATCGAGTTGGTAATTTGCCGTTGAATGTGCGGTCATGGCAGTGTCAAAGCTGTGAAACAAAGCATGACCGGGATGTCAACGCAGCGGTCAATATTCGAGATGAAGGACTCCGTATTTTAGCGTTAGGAACTAGCGCTACTGCCAAGGTCGGGAAGGTAAGTCCAAAGTCCCGAAGGCGTAAGTCATCCGTTTCTAAGGCACTACCCGTCGAAGTTGGAAGCTCCGCCCTCAACGACCGAAGCGCTCAGGGCGCGTAGGAAGTAGGGCGGGGTAGTTCACTGTTAAGTTTTCGCAGGCTGACAACAAGTTTCTCAACTTGACAGCTATTACTTGCTAGGGACACTAAAACCCCGGTTGCTGCATAGATTTCTCCCCAGCCAAATGTCTTATTTTGAAGCTAGAAATCCCTTTTTTTGCCCAGGTGTTGCTGAATGCAGCTTGATTTACGAAAATTTTCAGACGGAATTAGCATCAGACGATCTACAATGTAAGGCTAATGAAGTGCAATTTTTCCAAGACTAGCGATCGGCAGAAATTTCAGTACCGTTCGGAATTTTAAGTTTTGTAATCAAAAATTGCACCCATTAAATCAAGCTTTGAAGTTCGATGAGTCCAAGCACCAATCTATGAAACGCTCTTTCGCAGGTAAGACAGATACAGGGCTGGTTCGTTCCGTAAATCAGGATTCGTACCACATAGACCCTGACGGGCGATTTTTCATAGTGGCCGACGGCATGGGAGGACACGCGGGAGGTCAAGAAGCCAGTCGGATTGCGACTGGGGCGATTCAATCTTATTTGCTCGAACATTGGGAAGGGCCTGAAGATTCTCCCCTGTTGTTGTCCAAGGCTTTGTTAATTGCCAATCAAGCAATTTTGACCGATCAGCTCGAACATCCCGAGCGTGCTGATATGGGGACTACGGCTGTGGTTCTGATCTTTAGGGATGAGGGCAGACCTTGGTGCGCTAATATCGGGGACTCTCGCTTGTATCGGCTGCACGGATCTCATTTGGATCAGATTACTGAAGACCAGACTTGGGTGGCTCAGGCTGTCAAAAGAAAGGCCCTGACTCCGGATCAGGCTCGCAGTCATCCTTGGCGTCACGTTTTGTCCCAGTGTTTGGGCCGCGACGATTTGCACGAGATAGATATTCTGCCGGTGGACGTAAAGCCCGGGGATCGCTTGCTGCTGTGCAGCGACGGCTTGACTGAGGAACTTTCCGATCCTTTGATTGCTTCGCCTCTGAAGTCGATTCGCGCTTGCGAGGGCGCTGCAACTGCTTTGATTGAAGCCGCCAAGGATAAAGGGGGACGGGACAATATTACTGTGGTGATCGTGACGATCGACCTCAAATAATATCCTCGTGCCTTCGCATACCTAAAAATCTCCCAATCTCCGAATCAAAAAATCTCAAATCTAAAATTTAAAATCGAATGGTTCGCGTTATCGGTTTGATGAGTGGCACGTCGGTGGATGGCATTGATGCTGCTTTAGTGGATGTGGTCGGTTCCCAAGCAGACTTAAAAGTGCAGTTGGTTGCCGGCAAGACTTTCCCTTATCCTGCTACTTTGCGATCGCAAATTCTCTCAGTTTGCAGTGGTTCCGCGTTATCTATGGCTGAGTTCGCTCAATTAGATGATGCGATCGCCCAAGAATTTGCCAATGCCGCCTTGACAATTCAAACAGAATATGATAAAGCGGAATTAATCGGCTCTCACGGTCAAACTGTCTACCACCGACCCCCAGGGAATATGGAAAACAGTAGTTTTTCTGCTGCACCTAGCCCCGGCTCAGACATGGGTTACAGCTTGCAACTCGGGCGGGGCGCGCTCATCGCGCAATTGACAGGCATTACAACTGTGAGCAATTTTCGATCGGCAGACATTGCAGCAGGAGGTCAAGGAGCACCCTTAGTCCCAATAGTTGATGCCTGCCTGCTTGCCGAACCCAACCGCAACCTCTGCATCCAAAATCTCGGCGGAATTGGCAATTTTACTTATCTTCCTGCCAGGAGAGATAAAGAATTGGCTGACAAGTCTGCGGTTTCTCCTCTGGGCGAGGGTATCTTGGGTTGGGATACCGGGCCGGCAAATTCGCTGTTAGACTTGGCAGTGCAGCACTTCTGTGACGGAACAAAAACTTGTGACGAAGGTGGAGCTTGGGCGGCAAGTGGCACTCCCTGTCAAGCTTTAGTAGAGAATTGGCTACAGCAAGATTTTTTCATCCAAGCACCGCCCAAATCTACAGGGCGAGAGTTATTTGGTGTAGACTATTTTAACCGTTGTTTGGTCGAGGCTCAAGGTTACAACCTCAGTCCTGCTGATGTGCTGGCTACTTTGACGGAACTGACTGTTGCTTCGATCGTTCACAGTTACCAAACTTTTTTGCCGCAGATGCCCGATCGAGTTTTATTGTGCGGGGGCGGCAGCCACAATCTCTACTTAAAACGCCGATTGCAAGCACAATTGCATCCAGTGCAAGTGTTGACTACTTCTGAGGCAGGCTTGAGTGTAGATTTTAAAGAGGCGATCGCTTTCGCGGTTTTAGCCGCCTGGCGGGTTCGGGGTATTCCCGGCAATCTGCCTCAAGTTACTGGTGCTTGCGCGCCGGTTCTGTTAGGAGAAATTAACTCTTGTTGGCACAGTTGGGCATGATAGCATAGAGTCTGAGGGACAACGGCTGTGCGTTGTTGCACCAGCATTGTAGCCAGCAGGAAAAGCATAGGAACAGCACTGTGGCTCACACGTTTTTAATGGAATCTGGCCAATGGACGCTCGAAGGAAGTTGGATTGAGCGCAATGGCGTGCCAATTACGGTAAAAGGCAAAACTTTAGTGAGCTGGAACCGAACAGATTGGTTCAGTATGGTGACGAAGCTCGTGTTTCCAGGAGGCGATCGCGAAGAGATTATTTTGCAGTACCGAGGACACCTCAACAACGATGAGCGGCAGTATACTTTTGTACTCCAACACAGCGAACTCGGCCGAGTCGAGGGCGAAGGTTGGATTGCTCCCCAGTCGATCGTCCAACGTTACTGGGTACTCGGAGATGAACGCCAGCGGCGGACGGGTTTTGATACCCTCCACCGCGTTGATGAAAATCGCTACTACCAATCTAGTGGCATCATGTCTGGTCATTACTTGACGAGTACGATGGAGGCAACTCTGGAACGTCAGTCGGAATAACTCTTTTTAGCTACCTCGCGGGAAGCCCCGCGCTCTATCTGAAAGATGAGCGTCGGGATGAGAGCAGGGCTGTTGACGACGCTCCCTGAACGAATTGGGCGTTGCCCAACAGAGAAGGGAGATGGAGGAAACAGCCAGTTAACCTCCTGGATTGTTCAAAACCTTGAAATGCTCTCATAGACTTGTTTTCATGCTATATTGTTAATCGTCGTTGACCCGCCCGACTGCTCGAAAAGACAGGCTAGAGTAGCGGTCAAACGCTTGCCACAGCAAGACCAGAGATCGGGGAAGAAATACGCCTAGCTGGTTGGCAATTGCCATAAATCCACGGTGTGTTGTGCGAGTAAAACTTAAACTCCTTGGGGTGCAGGGAGTCTGCCCGGTCACTATCACGGGATAGTGAAAGAGTCAGTAGCAATGTGTTGATTGATTCAAGCATTGACTAAAACCTCGCGATCGCGGTGTAAGACTAAGACCAACACTATCTTCGGATAGTAGAGGCAACGGCGGATGAAACGGGAAGCCCGCACTGTATGCATAGCATCAGTGTGGGGTACGTCACAGTTACAAGTTGCGTGCTCTAGAACTTGAGTAGAAAATTAAAGGTTTTGCTTGTCGGAGATCGCCTTTTGATGTCCGACTTGCTCAATTCTTGCTCAAAGCCATCCGCTGCAACTTGAGAGGGCTAGCAGTGCAAATCTAACTTTACAGGAGATTAAAAGCTTTATTGATACTCCCCACCGATGAATCGGGGGGATTCTTGATTAAGACCACAAAGGGACTTTCAAAGGCGTTAACAAAGCACCTCTACTGACTTCCTTGAGACTTATCCCCAAAGTTGCCGCTACTTTTCGACCGATATTCGCTGCACCATTGCAATCTGCATTAATCAAAAAACCTTCAAGAGTACGATACAATCCATGCTTAACTCGCTTACCGCTTGGTTGCCACCCACGAAAGTTTTTCGCAGAATTTAGGTAGCACGTCAAGGTCTACAAATGAAGCCTTGGAAGTATACGACTCTTCCGTTTCTACAAATTTAATCCCATATTTTTCGCACAGTTGAGCAATTCTATTCTTGAGTCTGCCAGTCGGAATTTGCACAAAATTCTGATTTGTTTTAGACCCAAGATTAATAGCATTCTTCATGCCAGTATTCCACCCAAATATCACAGTACCAAGATTGTTGGCCAAACAATGATTAATTACTTTGCGAGCTGCTTTGTTGACAGCATCCCGCATTGTTCGATTGCGATTTTCTGTTAATTGCTCAAGTCGTTTTGACCAATAGCCATTGGCTTTTCCTGACATCAAAAATGCAACACGCTTGTTATACCCTTGATTGATTGATTTCAGATGCAACCCATCAACGATAAAGCTAGTTCCAACATTGCTAACACAGGTTAGCCAGTTGTTCATTCCGTGGTCTATCATCAAAACTTTAGATGGATCTACATCTGCTTGGACATCCTCCGTTTTGTAGATTAATTCCAAGTAAAAGCAGCCGTTTCTAGGTAGGATTCGATATTCTCGAATTGCCTTGTGGTTTAAGTTTGTAGGCATTGGCAGATAAAAAGCATCTAGTCCAAACCAAGCTTTAACTTTTGTACCTAGCGGGAATCTCATTCTTCCCATCTTTTAGCTTCACGGAGCGCCATGTATACGTCACTAAAGCTAGACCACCTTGTCGATAATTAGGCAGCCTTGGTCTTTGAGTTACTGTCCCTTCTTTAATGCCTTTTAATAGTCCAATATATGACTTGAAAGACTCGGCAACAGTAGTTAAAATCTGTTGCGCGGTATCCGAATAAAAGGCTTTATAGTGCAAATTGCGGTTTTCCGTACCTAGGACTTTATGTAAATCTGCTCTCCCCGGTATTTTACCTGTTTTAAAGTACATTTGACGAGCATAATAGATTCCGCAATTAGTCAGTTTTGATGATTCACTACAAAGGAATTCTAGGATTGCTTTTAAGTCATTGTTGGGACTAATTAGATTTTGTTGGCATCCAAACATTTTTATATCCTCCTAACTATTAGATTAGCATGATCATCTTATTTAAGCTTCGATTCTGCCAAGAAAAACCATTTTTTAGGCGACTATAAAAACTGTAGTTTAGACTAACTAAAGATGAGAACGGTGGCCCAAGAAGAACTAGAGCCACCGTTAAGGAGAGAATGAGGGTGAAAAATAAAAACCTATCCACTCCTTAAATGAACAGTGAACGATTAAAGGACTTTCGTCAAGAAGCATACGAGTTATTAGTACGAGGCAAGGATGCAACATTCGAGCTGATGGATGCAGTGATGACCACGCCCGAATGCAGCCTGTTTGGCGGAATTTTCGCTCAATCCATTATTCCATCGTCAATGGCCAAGCGTCTACGAGGCATTGCAAGACTGTAGACCAGACCGGAAAAAACTGATGCTGCTGTATCTGGAGCAATTACAGAAGGAAGCACCCTCAACGGAACACGTTTTAGTGGCAATCGATCATACTGCATGGGGCAGACCAGATGCCAAAACATTACAAGACAGAACCCATGAATATCACAAAGGCGTAATTATTGGACAGGGGTACAGTACAATTGCGTGGATACCCGAAGCAGAAGGAAGTTGGGCATTACCCCTACTACATGAACGAATTAGTAGTTGGTCTTCACCAATAGAAAAAGCAGCTTCCCAACTCAAACTTGTTTGTGAACAGAGCATCAATCCAGTCTTAGCAGTTTTAGATCGAGAATATGGCAATGCAAATTGGGTACTGGCGCAAGCAGATATTCAAGCTGATTGTTTAATGAGAGTCCGAAAGAATGCCTGAAGAGTGGTCAGAACCACCAGCATATAGTGGTCGCGGCAGACCACGCAAGCACGGGCAGAAAATGAGACTCAACGACCCAACCACATGGCTCCAAGCGGATACTGTGATTGAAATTGACGAACATCCAGATTTGGGACAAGTCCGAGTCACTCAATGGCTAGACTTACATTTTTATCGTGCGCCTGGACAGAGAGTCAATTTAATCCTCGTCGCAAGAATGAAGCTCATGTCAAATGGTCAGCCATTTCCACCCTTATGGTTGGCTTGGGTGGGAGAACGAACTCTCCCTCTAGAAACAGTCTGGTTCAAATATTTACGACGTTTTGGAGTAGATCATTGGTATAGGTTTGCCAAGCAACGACTACACTGGACATTGCCTAACCTGAGAACTCCCGAACAATCCGAGCGTTGGAGTGATTTAATGCCGTTGATGAGTTGGCAACTCTGGCTAGCTAGGGATTTAGTGGTTGAGAATGTATTACCTTGGCAATCTGCTACGATTAATTTAACCCCTGGACGTGTTGCTCAATCAATGTTGTCGCTTTTAGTTGACATTGGTACTCCCGCAAAAATGCCTAAACAGAGGGGAAAATCCCCTGGTTGGGAAAAAGGAAGGGTACGGACCAAGGCACCGTGCTATCCCACTGTGAAAAAACGGGTTTCTCGACGTAAAAAGTCTTCAAGATTAGTTATTTAATCTTCTCCCTCTTGAGTTTTTGAGTAACAGCTTGCCGGATATTCAAAGGCGGCTACTTTTGGCTGCAATCATTTTTTAGTCTAAACTACAGTAAAAAGATTGATTGTTGAAAAAGATGTAGGCGACTCAAGTCGCAGCCACGTTCCTCCCCATGTCTAAAGCCAGGGGCTTCTCGCTCGTTCTTCGGTGAAGTGTGAAGCTCGCGATATAGCGGTTCTCATAAAGATGAGGTGGCTCTCCTGATTTTGAGGTTATAAGCCAGCCCGATCAATTCTCAATCCATTGCCCTATAAGTCTTTCAATTCAATCTTTTGATGAAGCTATCCCTCTACCCCCCACTTTTTCACCAAAAGTCCAGGAGAGCCGATGAGGTATATCAAATTCTGCTGCGATCGCCTGGGAGAACGCACGCACGAAGACCATCTTTACCGGAGAGAAACCTCAGAAAGCTTGTAATACATATCGCTTACCAATTACCCATTACCTTTTTTCCCATTACCAATTGCCAGACATACCTGATATTTTTGAGAAAAACTATATCAAACAATTTGCATTTCTGGAAATTAGATATTATTAATTTATTCTACCCAATCTGCGAATTTATGACTTTAATTTATTGTATAAAAAATATATATATTGTCGAAAAATTTATAATTTTTGAGAGGCGGAGCGATAAATTCTTGTTGCTCTGTGCTGCGATCGTCGATCGGACTATTACGGAGACTTGATCCCAACTTTTAGTAGAATCAAAAGACAATAAAGTGCGAGTTTGTCTAGACCCGAGGATGAGTTCTCGATAGGTTGCTAAAAATTGTTTCTACCAAATGCCTCTAACCTGATAAATTCATCCGTATATCAGTGTCGAGCTCTGAGGATATTCTGCTTTATACCTTTGAGTGACGCCCCATCACCCCCAACTCCTTTCCGCCTGAGGGAAGAGAGTAAGAGACGGAGGTCGCCGACTGCGACTCTAGGCTACTCAACGCCTGGATTGGGTTCTAGACCCCAATGGTGTTTGAGAAAATGGCGGTACATGGTTTCGCGCAACATCATTTGCTCGTAAAGCTTGACCAAAAACTCCTGAGCTTGCTCGCGGCTCATGTCACTTACCTGTGTTTTGAAGGAACACAGGCTAAATTGCTGCTCCAAAGACAATTCTGCTGGTTGGCTCATGACTTTGACTCCTGTAGTAAGTAAAAGTGACTTGACAGTGAAACCTGGATTAACCAGATTTGTAAGTTGTTTCTGTAAGTTGCTTCAGCGATCGGCTCTTGGTTTCAGGATGTCCCGCAAGCCTATCTCGCTTTAGTATATTACAAAAGGTAACAATAATTTGACAAAATTACCATCTTTCCTAAGAAATAACTTAACCATAGAGATGGCAAGATGTCCGCAAAAGTTCCTTCCGCAGACTTATACCACTCTATCTACTTGTCAAGAGAAAAAAGGCTCAGTATGAACCAAAATAATTGCAGCGATTTATACCAACTCGCGCGGAAATTCTCTCTGGCTGAGGGGGAGAGCGGGTGCTGACGGGTGTAGGTTTTTTGGTAAAAGCCTTATCCCATAAGAGTTTGAGATTTTAAGAGGCAAAAGCCCAAAACTTTTGCACTGTCTAGATTTGCTGGGTTTTGCCAGGGGAAAACCTACACCTGTCAGGAGATCGGGTGAGGGGAGATGGGGAGACTGGGAGAATCTATATTTCTCTCTTCTCCCTTACCTTCTTCCTTGTATTCGTTAAATCGGCTACATCTGTTAAATCCCGCACACTGCTTCCAAACTTGGAAGCGTTCTTACTAATTTGAGGGAGGGACATTCGGCGGTGGAGTAGCAGCTCCGGGCCTGGAATTGGGGGCAATGGGTGCGGGCGAAACGGGAGGAATTCCCAGATTTCCCCCAGAGTTGCTCGGCTGCTGTCCCGGTGCTGGAAGAGGAGATTGAAACTGATTGGGATTGAACTGCTGCTGCCCCGGAGCCGGAAGAGGAGATTGAAACCGATTCGGATTGAGCTGTTGTTGCCCAGGAGCTACGGGAGACGGCAGGGGTTGAGGGTAATTGCCCGAAGGTGCCGCAGGAATCCCCGAATTGGGAAGCGACGGATTATTCGGCTGGGCAGAGGGAGCCGAACTAGGAAGAGTTGCTAGAGCTACTCGATCGCCCCCTACCTCTCGCAATTTGTCTAAAACCTCCACAACTTTGGCGTATTTAGCATTTTGAGGAGCGTACAACACCGTCAAGCCGGCAGGATTTGTGCTGTGGAAACTCTTTAAAACTCGATCGAGCTGCTGGTAATTAACAGGCAATTGGTCGATATAAGTTTGCCCGAAATCGTCAATGCTGACAATCAGCATCTCTCGCATCTGCGTTTGTCCAGTCTTCGCCTTCGGCAAATCGACATTAATCGCTTGCTGGCGAGTCAGTTGCAAAGCCGCCACCAAAAAAAACGTCAGAATGCAAAAGATCACGTCAATTAAAGGCACCAGTTCAATCCGAGCCTCTTCAGCAGGAGTATCTAAGTGAATCTTCATCAGTTGTTCTTTGTTCTAATTATTAGAAGGTGAATCTTCAGCCGGATCGGAACCTTTCAATTTCGGCTCCCTGAGACGTTCTCCCGATGATTCTTGAGAATTGAGAGAACGCCTGTTCAAACCATCGGAACCAAAGGAAGAATTGTTGTGATCTGTACCGGGCGATCGACCTTTAGCATTAGCAGTCGGCCAATATTGTCTGTAGAGCAATTCCATTTCATTTCCAGCTTTGCGAAATATTTTGGCTTGGTTGAACAAAAAAGCTTGAAATATCCGATAAAACGCCAAGGTAAAAATTGCTACTACCATCCCACTCGCAGTCGTGATCAGCGCCTCGCTAATCCCCAAAGTCACGCCAGTGGTTGCCGCCGTACCGATGTCGCCCAGACGGATGGAACTGAGGGAGTTAATCAAGCCCAAAACTGTTCCCAGCAAGCCCAGCAAAGGGGCGAGAGCGATCGTCGCTTCTAAGATTTTGTCCCCGCGGCGCATCGAAGCCAACTCTTCATCGGCGGCTGCTTCGAGGGCGAGTCGAAATAAATCTGGTTCGGGATTGTACAGGCGCAGGGGTGCAGAAAGAAATCGCCCGATCGGCTGTCGGTTGGCTTGTCTGGCAATCTCGTTAGCCGCCCCCCAATCGCTCCGCGCCGCGTCGAGAATCCGGTTAACTATCTGCTTCTCTTTGCTCAAGAGGCTTGCCCAGAACCACAAGCGCTCGATAATTGTACTTACAGATAGAATCGATAACACCAACAGGGGCCACATGGCGGGGCCGCCTTTTTGAAACAGTTCTTGAATATTCACAATATTTTTGCTCCTGCATTACCCGCTAACTTTTGCTTCTGTTCTACTTTTTTTTACAAATCTAAGGCCATTTAATTTTAGCGATTAATGTACTCAGGACTTACGCACTCGCCACTAAAGAAACCGGGTCTTGCAGTCCAAGGCCTCGGGTGGCAAAGAAGTATCTTACTCGATCGAATCCCGTTGCTGAGTAAGTCTTGGTAATATTGTCAGACTCCTCGCGGGCGATCGGCGGCGACTACTTCCTCAGAAATCCTCTAAATCTTCTTGACACATATCTTGCAGCGACTGGTGTTGCAGGCGGCGGTTCGTGCGGCGATATTTTTTAGTTTGCAGTTTCGGTTCATACTGCTGTGTACCGTCGGACTTGGTTTGCTGCTTCAAACTGGATTCGGCGCTGCTGGAGTTTTGCAGAGCTTGTTGGCGGACGATCGCCTCTTCCATAAAATTCAAATAATACTGGTAGCGCTCCCAATCTCCCCGCACCACACAGTTAGGCTCATCGCGGTGCGAACAGTCGCTAAACTGGCAGCTACCCAAAGCCAGCCTCTGACGAGCTTCTGGGAAATATTCAGCTAACTCCGACGGATCGGATTCGAGAGCCGGCTGATTAAAGCCCGGAGTATCCGCCAGCAATCCGCCGTCGGGAAGTTCAAATAGTTCGACGTGGCGAGTTGTGTGGCGCCCGCGGCCGAGTTTGCCAGAAACAGCGTTCACTCGCAGGTTCAGCGCCGGAACCAGTTGGTTGATCAAGCTGGACTTGCCGACGCCAGAAGGGCCACAAATTATCGTTATTTTGTCTTGGGTGTGGCTGTGGAGAAAGTTCGGCAAGGGATTTTGTACGGAATTTAACGGAGCTAACGGATGAGCCGAATTTGCTAGTAGGGGGTTCTCCTCAGAAGGCAACAGAGAACCATCTATTTTGTCCGATAAATTCTGGGAAGTTACTTTTTCGACATAAACTTTATTTTGAAAATTTGTGGCAACTTCCTGCACTCCTAAACCGCTGCGAACGCTAATAAACATTGGTTCGTAGCCCCAACGTGAAAGCCGATCGCGCCACTGTTCCAACTCCTCGGCTCTCACCAAATCGCATTTGTTCAGGCACAAACTCACCTCTAAACCTGTAGATTCTGCCTTGACTAAAAACCGAGTTAATGAGGCGGGGTCTAAATCGGGTTCGGCGAGGGCAAAAACGAGGAGAATGCGATCGGCATTAGCGACAGGCGGGCGGTTGAGTTCTGTGCGGCGGGGGAAGACTTCTGAAATTGCACCCCGGCGGTCAGTCCAGTCCGGTTCGTCTACCACCACGCGATCGCCCACCATCACCTGTTGACCAATTTTTTTGAGTCGAGTGCGGCGAGTGCACAGGAGAGTGGGAGCATCCGCCAGGGCTATATTCTCGTGAATCCCGGCTGCTGGATCTAGCCTGACTCGGTAGAAGTTAGCCTGAACAGCCACGACTGTACCGACGAGAGAGGACAAATTCAGGCTCATCCGGCTTCCTGGAGTTCTGGGCGCTGCACTTTCATGGCAAAAAAGCCAGACTCCGACTCATCCGCCATAAATTGCGTTTCGAGAATTTGATAGCCTTCCATTTTCAGACTATCAGGCACTTGTTCGATCGGCTCCCCAGCATCCAGCCACACTTCCAAAACAGCACCAGGTGGCATTTGTTCCAAGCGCAATTTAGTGCGGACAAAATTCAGAGGACACGGAGTCCCCCGCAGATCGATTTTGGCATCTGGGGATTTGGGATTTTCAATTGTGGATGTTGAATTCATAATGCGTTTTAGATTCTCAAATTTCCCATCTCAATTCTTGAAAGCCTTATTTTATCGTGAACAAATTGACGAATAATTATTCTACCGCCGATTTTTGACACCAATTGGTGTCATTTTTTTGAGGACTATTCCCACAAATTGCCCAACAATTATTCTACGACCGATTTTTGACACCAACACAAATTGCCCAACAATTATTCTACGACCGATTTTTGACACCAATTGGTGTCATTTTTTTGAGGACTATTCCCACAAATTGCCCAACAATTATTCTACCTGTACAAAATGAGACCAATTGGTCTCATTTTTTTGACAGAGAATTAAACAAATTGCCGAACAATTATTCTACCTGGGCAAAATGAGACCAATTGGTCTCATTTTTTTGATAGAGAATTTAAAAAATTGCCACGGAATCATCAAACAGGAAAATTTGACACCCATGGGTGTCAAAAAATTGCTTATTTCTGAAACAAATTGCCCAGAAATCCTTCCAAGCCGCCTTTACCAGTACGATCGCCCTTCAGCTTAGCAAGCTGCATCAGCAACTCCCGTTCCTCAGCCGTCACCTTAGTCGGAATATCAATAGACACCGCAATCAAATGGTCGCCGCGACTGACTGGATTGCCCAACTTAGGCACTCCTTTTTTCTCCAGAGTCAGAACAGTATTCGCCTGAGTTCCCGTAGGAATCAACAATTCCGTCGGCCCATCTACAGTTTCCACTTCCAATCGGCAGCCCAAAATTGCTTGCAAATAACTAATCTTCACTTCCGAATTAACGTTAATGCCGTCCCGCTTAAATAACGGGTCTTCATTCACAGCCAAAAACACGTAAAGATCCCCCGGCGGCCCGCCCAACTTGCCAGCATCCCCTTCATTGGAAACGCGCAAACGAGTACCGTTATCTACCCCGGCTGGAATAGTGATTTTCAGCTTTTTCATCACTTCTTTCTGACCGCGGCCGCCACAAGTTTCGCACTTGTCCTCAATTACTTGCCCGGTGCCGTTGCAGGTGGGGCAAACAGAAACTTGAGTAAAGCTGCCGAAAGGCGTGCGGGTAGCGCGTCGGACTTGACCGCTGCCGGTACAAGTCGAACAGGTTTGAGGTCTGGTTCCCGGCTTGGCGCCAGTTCCGGTACAAGTTTCGCAGGTTTCTAGGTGCTTGATGCGGAGTTCTTTTTCCCCACCAAACACAGCTTCGCGAAACTCTAGCCGCAAGTCGAGGCGCAAATCATCTCCGCGCACGGGGCCACTGCGTCTGCGACCTTGCTGTTGGGCGCCCGCCCCTCCTTGAAAACCCTGAAAGAAGCTTTCAAAGATGTCAGCAAAGCTGTCGCCGAAGTCTTGGAACCCAGGCGCGCCTGCACCACTGACACCTTGTTCGCCAAAGCGATCGAAACGGGCGCGGGTTTCCGGTTCCGATAGTACCTCGTAGGCACGGTTAATTTCTTTAAACCGCTCCTCAGCTCCAGATTCTTTGTTGACATCTGGATGGTACTTGCGAGCTAGGCGGCGGTAAGCACGCTTAATTTCCTCTTTGTCTGCACTGCGAGAAACGCCTAATATTTCATAGTAATCACCGGCCATAAAGCTGCTTGCCTGGAGGTAAATAACAAAAAGTGTACGAAAAATAAACGGGCGACCTTTCCTGAAATTACCAATTAAAAATTAAAAATTCTCATTGTTAATTGTTAATTTTTAATTTTTAGCTTTTCAGTTCTAAAGGAAAGGATTCATATCATCAACTTCAGGTTCGGGAACCTTCGGTTTTGGTTCCGGTTGTGGTTCCGGCTGTCGCTTGGACTGTCGTTCCGGTTTTGGTTCCGGTTGTGGTTCCGGCTGTCGCTTGGACTGTCGTTCCGGTTTTGGTTCCGGTTTGGGTTCCGGTTGTGGCGGAGCTTGTGGCGGAGCTTGGGGCGCCACCAGCAGCTCTTCTGTCAGGAAAAGGCTGTCGTCGGTAGCTGCAACCTCTTCTAGTTCTGACATCATCTCGCTTTCAACCTCTGGCGAGGAGTGGGCTACCCCGCTGCGGGCTTGCTCGTAGACTGCTGTCCCGAGGGAGTATAGCAGTTGCTTGAAAGCTTCGATTTGCTCGGTGAGTTCCTCAACATTGATGTCGGGGTTAGCCATCGCGGCCTTCAAAGCTGTTGCTGCTGATTCGGCTGCGACTTTGAGGTCGTCGCTGAGCAATTGCGCGTTGGTTTTCAAAGTGACACCACAATTATAGACCAGGGTGTCGGCTTGATTTTTGAGTTCGACTACTTGAGCGCGCTTGATGTCCTCGTCGGCGTAAAGTTCGGCTTCTTGCCGCATCCGCTCGACTTCGGTTTCGCTCAAGCCTCCTGTATTGGAAATTTGGATGCTTTGTTCTTTGCCGGTTCCCTTGTCTTCAGCGGCAACTTTGAGAATGCCGTTGGCATCGATTTCAAAGGTAACTTCGATTTGAGGTACGCCGCGGGGGGCTGCGGGAATGCCTTTGAGCAGGAATTTGCCGAGACTTTTGTTGTCTTTTACCAATGCGCGCTCGCCTTGGAGGACGTGAATTTCTACGGAGGTTTGTCCGTCAGCAGCCGTGCTGTACATTTGCGATCGACTGGTGGGGATGGTTGTATTGCGATCGATTACTTTGGTAAACACACCGCCCAAAGTTTCGAGTCCCAGGGAAAGCGGCGTCACGTCTAGCAACAGCAAATCTTTGACTTCACCGCCCAACACCCCGGCTTGAATTGCCGCACCTACGGCTACAGCTTCGTCGGGATTCACCGATTTATCGGGAGACGCGCCCCCAAAATACTTACTAATTGCCTCTTGAACTGCCGGAATTCGGGTTGAGCCTCCGACTAAAATAATCCTGTCTATATCTTTCGGGGTAAGACTTGCGTCTTTGAGGGCTTGAGTCACCGGATCGATCGTCGCCTGCACCAAATGACCCACCAGTTTTTCAAACTGAGCCTTCGAGAGATCCATTTCCAAATGCTTCGGCCCTTTAGCATCAGAGGAGATGAACGGCAAATTAATGGATGTGGATTGCGAGAGAGAGAGTTCAATTTTCGCCTTTTCCGCAGCTTCTCGGAGGCGCTGCAATGCCATTTTGTCTGTTGAGAGGTCGCTACCTTCTTGAGTTCGGAAAACTTCTACCAGCCACTGAACTATGCAGTTATCAAAGTCATCTCCTCCGAGATGGTTGTTACCTGCGGTGGCGTTGACTTCAAAAATTCCGTCTCCCAATTGCAGGATCGAAACGTCGAAAGTACCGCCGCCGAGGTCAAAGACCAAGATTTTCTGTTCGATATTTTGCTTGTCGAGCCCGTAGGAAAGGGCGGCCGCCGTCGGTTCGTTGACGATCCGCAGGACTTCTAAACCCGCGATCGTACCGGCGTCTTTAGTCGCTTGGCGCTGGGCGTCTGTAAAGTATGCCGGCACAGTAATCACGGCTTGGGTAACAGTTTGTCCCAAATAAGCTTCAGCATCTTGCTTGAGCTTTTGGAGTACCATTGCCGAGATTTCTTGGGGGGTGTGAACTTTGTTCCGAATTTGGACGTTAACGGTGTCGTCTTTGCCTTTGATGCAGGTATAGGGAGTGCGGGATCGTTCTTCTTCCGTGTCGTCCCACCTGCGCCCGATAAATCGTTTGATGCTGTAAACAGTATTTACAGCATTAGTTACAGCTTGCCGCTTGGCTAGTTGACCGACTAAGCGATCGCCCGCCTTGCCAAATCCTACGATGCTCGGAGTTGTGCGGCCGCCCTCGGAATTGGCGATCACGACGGGTTTACCGCCCTCCAATACAGCTACGCAACTGTTGGTCGTGCCTAAGTCAATTCCAATAATTTTTCCCATAGCGCCTCATAAAACTTTGTGGGATGTTTGGAAACTTCCAACTACAAGTTGGGGTATAAAAAACGACTAAGCTTGTTTTAACAAGCATCACTGACTGGATTTGTAGGAAACAAACTTGATATTTTAATGCAAGATCGCAGACTCATTAAAACATTGTTCAGAATTTGTTGAGAAAGCGCTGACCTGCTTTTAGTCCTGAATTAAGAAGTTGGTGAGTTTGCCACCTTCGTGCCCCCGAATTCTCTTCGGGGGTCCGTGCAGGGCGAGGAATGCAGTAGCTTTTGTCCGATTAACTTTCCGAACTATCGGGATTTTCATCTGAGGCTACCACAGATATCCCAGGCGCTGCAACTTTCACTTTGGCGTGGCGCAAGACACGATCGCCCAGAATGTAGCCGCGTTCTAGTTCTTGGATGATTGTTCCTTCCTCGTGTTCGTCTGTGGGCTCGCTGAGGAGAGCTTCGTGGAGGTTGGGGTCAAACTGTTCGCCTTCAGGGCGCATCGGAGAAACCCCAATTTGCTTGAGACCATCTACCATTTGCTTGTAAACGCTTTGGTAGCTTTTGTGAATGTTCATTTCGCCGTCGTTTTGCGGCTTAATGTGCGATCGAGCGCGCTCGAAATTGTCGATTACCGGCAACAGGGGCTTGATCGTGAGACACCTTGCCTGTAAATCTAACTCTTCTTTTTCCTTTTGGGTGCGCCTGCGGAAGTTTTCAAAATCTGCTGCTAGGCGGAGATTTTGATTTTTTAGGTCTTCTAGTTGAGCTGATGTGGCTTGCAACTGAGTTTTTAAAGCCTCTTTTTCATCTCTTATCGAAGCGAGTTCCCTCTTCCATGATTCAGCCGCGTCTGCTGTCGGGCTGTTGGTGGAATTGCCGGTGACAGGATCTCCGGATGCGTTTGCTCCCTTGCGATCGCCCTCGGCGCTTTGATAAGCTTGAGCAAGTTCGAGTTCCCAATCGGCTGCTTCGTTAGAGTTTGCTGGTGCCGGCGGAGTTTCGCTTGCCATTGGTGAACCCTCTGGGGTTTCCCCAGTTGAGTTAGGATCTAGATCTTGCTGTTTTTCCTCGTCAATCATAAAAGCTGCGCGACAGAACCCTATCAATTCTAGCAGATACACTTAACACGGTAAATGTACAGAACTATAATTTACTGTGTATGGCACTATCTGATTCATAGGAAAGCTCCGGTCTCTGTGCAGGAATCTCTCAAAGCTTGCAATATTTTATGGAAATGACATCTCGATCTCTAGTTCTAGTAAGACCGTAGTTAGCGCTAACACAACGTTTCTTGTATCGCAATTTGGGAATAACACCCTCGCATTGATAGCAAGTTTAGAAGGATATTAAGCAGTTAGATTTCCTGAAAATAATTGAGCTGTTGATGGCTGATACTTCAATATTTGCGGCAAAACACAGTTAATTAAAGTTAATTTATATGGCTGTTTTATTCGCAGATAGAGGCTTGTATTTTACAATTGAGTGCGTTTAAAAACAGGGAGGTGTCCTCGATTATTGGGGAGTAAAATGAGAAACATTAGCTGGTATTGGGTACCGGCCACTCGGTAGATACGATTGATCTCTAATTTGCCAATAGGCAAAATTGATGAACTGTCAACCTTTCCTCACAAAGGTTAGGACACCAGAGAGAATTAGATGAATATTGGCAGGGAAAAAACTAGAGCTGCTCAAAATCTGGGCGATCGAAATCTGCGATCGGGCGATCGCCCGCAACCCGATCGCAGATAATTAATCAAAATATATCTCACTAGACCGATCGATGGCTTTCGTCAAAGCTATCATCATCAAAGCTCGCACAGCCGATCTTTAAGGTAGTACAGAGAACCGCGCTACCACGGGCGCTGTAATTTGACCAAACAATTTGCGAATATACAATGATCGTGGAAAGGCGACAGACCTCAGGATCAATCCCCAAGTGATGTGCCATGAGGCTATAACGAGAGTATCTCGCAGGTCGATCGGGTCAGTAAGCAACTTAGCACTCAACAAACAAAATTTGATTGCAAGCATCGACCAATCCCTCCAACGTCTCATCAATTTGTGGACGAAAATGAGAGGAGACTACGAGCTTACACTTGACATATAGGGATAGAGCACAAATATGATAGCTCATCCACAAGCAAAAGATACGGGGGTTTTAACCCCGCGTTGGTTTTCCTCTCAGCACTTTCTGTGACTGAGTTTCCCACAAGAATGAGTGTTTTTTATGACTAACACATCCCAGGGGTCTCCTCGCACATCGATAGTTGCTATCAGCGTTTTGCCTCCGGCTCTCAACAAGATGATTCAGTCGGGTTACGTCAACGGCGACCAAGTGAAACAAGCTCAACTTGAAAGCCGGAAGTCGGGTAAGCGGTTGACGGAGGTATTAGAAGCACTTACCGGGCAGCCGTTACCTCCTGAATTGCTGCGGCTTTACAAGAAGCAGCAGATGTTTGAACGGAAGATTGTCTACGGGGTTGAAGCGTATGACCCGGAGATGAGCGAAATGTCGAACGAGCAACTCGGAATTATGCTCGATGGGTTGAAAATTTCGATCGACATTTGTCACCAAGGTCGCTTTTTACCAGTAGCGAAGACTGAAACCGAGCCTCAGGCTGTTTTAGTGGCAATGGTAGATCCCGACAACCTCAACGCCATAGAAGATTTGCGGCGGATTTTACAGCCTCACGGCTTGGCTTTGCAGCGACGGGTGATTACGCCAGACGACTACCAGGACATCACTTCGGCATATCAAGACGACCAAGTTAAGGTAGCCGCCAAAATAGCAGAAGCCGATAAGCAGAGAAAGCTGGAGTTAGGGGAGGGAGATTTTGGCGAACTCTCATTAGAAGAGGAGAGTGCTGACCAAGAAGACCTAGCTAACACCATAGACGATGCTGAGGCTGCTCCGGTAATTAAGGCTGTCAATATCATTTTGGCTAAAGCTTTGTCGGAAAAGGTGTCGGACATCCACGTAGAACCTCAAGAAGAGTTTATGCGGATACGGATGCGGAAAGATGGGGTGCTGCAAGAGTATTTCCGGTTTCCGAAACAGGTAGTGCAATCGATTACGGCTCGTTTCAAGATTATTGCCAACTTGGACATTGCCGAACGCCGACAAGCTCAAGATGGTCGTATCCGCCGGGTGTTTGAGGGACGCACGGTAGATTTCCGGGTAAATAGCTTGCCTTCCCGGTACGGCGAAAAAATCGTGCTGCGGATTTTGGACAGTTCCAGCACTCAGTTGGGTTTGGGTTTGTTGATCTCGGATCAAGAAACTCTGGCTTTGGTGCGAGAGACTGCTAGCCGTCCGTTCGGACTGATTTTGGTGACGGGGCCTACGGGTTCGGGTAAGTCAACTTCTCTGTACTCGATTCTGGCGGAACGCAACGATCCGGGGGTTAATATCAGTACGGCGGAAGACCCGATCGAATATGCTTTGCCGGGAATTACCCAATGTCAAGTAATTCGGGAAAAAGACTTGACTTTTTCCAACCTGCTGCGGGCGTTTTTGCGGCAAGATCCTGACGTGATTTTGGTGGGGGAAACGCGGGACAGGGAAACGGCAAAAACTGCTCTCGAAGCTGCTTTGACGGGACACTTAGTGCTGACTACGCTGCACACTAATGACGCGGCTGGGGCGATCGCGCGTTTGGACGAAATGGGCGTAGAACCGTTCATGGTTTCAGCCGCTCTGTTGGGCGTGTTGGCTCAGCGTCTGATGCGGCGCGTTTGCGACAAATGCTGCATTCCTTACCAGCCTACTGCGGCCGAACTCGGTCGCTACGGTCTGTCGGCTTCTCAAGAAATCGATCTGACTATTAACAAAGCCAACACCATACCGGTGGAGGAAAGGAAAGGACTCGCAGAACGCGATCAACTTTGTCGGAAGTGCAGCGGCCTAGGCTACAAAGGACGGGTAGGCGTTTACGAGTTCCTGAAAAATACTGAGCGGCTGCAAACTCTGATCACTCAAGGGGCTCCCACAGAGCAACTTAAGGAAGCAGCGGTAGAAGAAGGGATGAAAACGTTGTTGGCTTACAGCTTGCAGTTGGTGCGGGAAGGGGCGACTACCTTTGAGGAAGTCGAGCGGGTGACCTTTACTGACTCCGGGTTGGAGGCGGAACTGAAAGCCAAACGCAAGCAGGGACTTACCTGCAAAACTTGTCGGGCGGAATTGAAGCCGGAGATGCTGGATTGTCCGTACTGCTTGACGCCGCGCTTTTTGGATTGATTCATCCGTCATCCGTCATTCGTCATTAGTCATTAGTCATCCGTCATCCGTCATTAGTCATTAGTGATTAGTCAGTAGAAAAACAACTGTCAACTGTCAACTGTCAACTGTCAACTGTATCTGAGCTAAATTGGTCAATAACTATCAACTAGATTGAGAAGAGGTATCTATGGGTCTGATGATTGAAGACGTATTGGAGTCCCTGGTAGAGCAAGGGGGTTCGGACATACACATCCAAGCAGGCGCGCCTATCTTCTTCCGCGTCAGCGGGAAACTAACTCCTCAGTCGCAATACGGCGACATTCTGTCTGCTGAGGAAGTGCAGATTCTGATCTTCCAAATGCTCAACAATATGCAGCGCAAGCAGTTGGAAATGGAGTGGGAACTCGACTGCGCTTACGGGGTGAAGGGATTGGCTCGGTTCCGGGTGAATGTGTACCGGGAGCGGGGTGCTTGGGCTGCTTGTATGCGGGCTCTGGCTTCTAAGATTCCTAACGCAGATGCTTTGGGCGTGCCGCAGATTTTGCGGGATCTGACGGAAAGACCCAGGGGTATGCTGTTGGTGACGGGACAAACGGGTTCCGGGAAAACTACTACGATGGCGGCTTTGTTGGATCTGGTCAACCGGACGCGGGCTGAACACATTCTGACGGTTGAAGACCCGATCGAATATGTGTTTCCGAATGTCAAGAGTTTGTTTCACCAGCGTCAAAAGGGGGAAGATACTAAGAGCTTTGCTAATGCGCTGAAAGCAGCCCTGCGGGAAGATCCTGATGTGATTCTGGTGGGAGAAATGCGGGACTTGGAAACGATCGGTCTGGCAATTTCGGCGGCAGAAACGGGTCACATGGTGATGGGAACGCTGCACACTAATTCGGCTGCTGCTACGATCGATCGGATTTTGGACGTATTCCCGCCCATTCAACAACCCCAGGTTCGCGCCCAAGTGTCTAACTCTTTAGTCGGAATTTGCAGCCAAAATTTGGTTGTGAAAGTTGGGGGCGGCCGCTGCTGCGCTATGGAAATCATGGTGAATACTCCAGCTATGGCTAACTTGATCCGGGAGGGCAAAACTCCTATGATTTACTCCCAAATCCAAATGGGGGCAAAATTGGGCATGAGGACGATGGAAATGGCCCTCGCTGAACTTTACAAGGGCGGTAAAATCACTTGGGAATCGGCAATGGCCAAGGCTTCTAAGGCTGACGAACTCGAACGCTTGATCGGCCCGGCACCTGTTGGTACAGGCAAGGTAGGGGCTCATTAATTGAGTCAGTCAGTCCATTTTAGATTTTAGATTTTAGATTTTAGATTTAATTGCAGCGCAGTGAATCTGGGAGCTTGAATTACGATCTAAAATTGGGGGATCGACTCTCATGAGTGTTGGGGACTTGTACCTGTTTTGGGGCGAAGCAATCAGTTATTGGTCAGCAGTCCGCAGAAATGACCAATCACTAATGACTAATGACTGATTGCCAATGACTAATGACTTTTAATAATTTTCCAGAGGCAATCTATGGCTACAAATGTTATTAATCCAAAACCAAAAACAGGCTTCGATCTCAGTAGGATTCAGGAGCAATTTGAGTATAGCCTTAGCAGTCTTACTGTTAAGGATATGGCGATTTTTGCTCGTCAGTTTGCGGCTATGTTTAATGCCGGGGTGGCGATCGTGAGATGCCTTTCCGTGCTGCACGAACAGTGCTCTAATGCTAAGTTGAAACGAGCACTCAGGAGCATGAATGCTGACGTGCAAGAGGGGATAAACTTGGCAGAGGCGATGGCTAAGTTTCCTGATGTTTTTGACCAACTGTTTATCAGTATGGTGGCGGCGGGAGAGGTCGGCGGTGTGCTAGATGAAACCCTCGACCGTCTGGCGGTGATGATGGAAAAAAATCACAAGACGGAGGCTGAAATTAAATCTGCGATGTCTTATCCGAAGACTGTGTTTTTCATCGCGATTGTGATTTTTTTCGCAATGACGATTTTTTTGCTACCAACTTTCGCAAAAATCTTTAAGGATATTGGTGCAGACTTGCCTGCTTTTACGGTGTTTATGTTGGGGATTAGCGCATTTTGTACGGCTTGGCCTCCGATCCAACAACTGACAGTTATTGGGGTAATTATAGCGCTAAAATTTGCCTTTGATATGTACTACAAAACTCCAGTAGGTCACCTCCAAATCGATAGAATTGCGATGAAGTTGCCAATTTTTGGAGATTTGATTGAAAAATCGGCGGTGGCGAGGTTTTGCGTCATCTTTGGCTCGCTGACGCGATCGGGTGTGCCGATTCTTAGCTCTTTGGAAATTGTGCGAGATGTGGCGGGAAATCAGGCGATCTCAAATGCGATCGAATATGCAAGGCAGGAAATTCAAAGCGGTGGCATGATCAGTATTGCTTTGCAAGAACAAGCTGTTTTTCCCTCCTTGGCAATTCAAATGATGGCAATTGGCGAGGAGACTGGGGAACTTGACAAGATGCTGATGAAAGTTGGCGCTTTTTACGAAACCGAAGTCGAAGAAGCAGTCAAGGGACTTACCAGTATGCTAGAACCTCTGATGATTGTTGTGGTCGGTGGTATCGTAGGTTCGATTTTGCTGTCGATGTATCTGCCGATGTTCTCAGTGTTTCAGAAGCTGTAGACAATTGACAGTTGACAGTTGACAGTTGACAGTTGTTAGTTGTCAGTTGACAGTTGTCAGTTGTCCGTTGACAGTTGACTCTTGTCAGTTGGCAGTTGACAGTTGTTATTTGTTATTTAAGAGTTGTCATTAGCTTTGTTTGAGTTGTTAATAATGTTCAGTCAGTGATATGGCCTTGGCTAATCTTTGAATAACCAATGACCAATTGTTGCCAAGTAATGAATAACCAATTGCCAATTACCAATTACAAATTGCCAATTACAAATTGCCAATTACCAACGACAATTGACCAATGACTAATGACCAATGACTAATGACCAATGACTAATGACCAATGACCAACGACTAATGACTAATGACTAATTAATTGATTTAAAATGTCTGTAAAACAATCACATTACGAGGCTTTACTAGCACAGTACAGCGAATTTTCGGCAGCGATCGCCCTGCTGAAAAAATATCGGCTGTACATGGAGATGATTCCGAGTATCCGCCGCGCTAACGAAAGCTTAATTACCATTCCTTTGCCAATTGTGCGCTTGCGGGAGGGGGTTTCCTATGCGGGTAGGGGGGGGACTAGCATCTCTCCGGGACAGGCGGCTTGTTTGCCCTGCGATTTGGCGATTTTGATGTGCGATCCAGAGTGGAAAGTTAAAATTGGGGTGGAAATTTTGGTTTTTATTCACCGCCCTGGTGAAGATTTTTCGGATTTGTTGGGCCGCTGGCGGCAGTGTCAGGTTTGGTTGGATAAAACTTACGAGTGGGTGATGCCGTACCGCTACAGACATATTTTTAGCGATGAGGCTGAGGCTGTTCATCCGCTATTTGTTTTGTTTGAGGAAACTAGCGATCGCATTCAGCGCGGTTTGATGGCGGCGTCGGGGATTGAGGAATTGGAGGATGAAGAGTTTCTCGGTAGCCCAGAATTGGGGAGTATGGGTGAGGAGAGTTATGAGTTGTAGGCGGTGGTGCGATCGAGAATGAGGTCTGTCTTGTAATGGTAATGGTAATTGGTAATGGGTAATCAGTAGACGAGCAATTGCATAAATATTTGATTGATAAATCAACCGCAGATGCAAGGCAGATCAACACAGATTAACGCAGATACATTTCTTGATTGGAAAGCTTAGGAGTGCAAGAGGTATAGTGTGTTCTATTTTGTTTGGTAAATTAAATTTAATTTAAAGATATAATTAACCGCAGAGAACGCAGAGGGCGCAGAGGAGAGAGAAAGAGGAAATTATAATTTTATTTAGATGAGTAGTATTTTTTATTAAACAGGAGCTATTGAGATGAGGTTGTTAAAATCCTGGCGTTTAGTTTTATTAGCTCTAGTTTTTGGGATGGCTGTAATTGTCTCAAATTGCGGCACTCCTGCAAATATTAGCAATAATTCTCCAACTGCGACAACTCCTGCGGCTGTTCCACCAGGGGCTTTAGTCTACGGTGCTGGCGGGCCGCCGGTGAATCTGGAACCGGGAAATGTTACTGATGGTAATTCGGTGATTGCGATCGACCAAATCTACAATCGCTTGACTGATTCTAAACCGGGTACTGTGGAACTCGCACCCAGTCTCGCTACTGAATGGTCGAGCTCTACAGATGGCAAAACTTGGACTTTTAAGTTGCGATCCGGGGTGAAGTTTCACGACGGGACGGATTTTGACGCGGATGCTGTTAAGTTTAATGTCGATCGCTGGTGGGATGCCAAAAATCCTCACGGGTATCGAGATTCGGGCAAAACTTATCAGATTTGGAAGAACTTTTTTGCTGGGTTTAAGGGCGATAAAGATTCCCTGGTCAAGGATGTGATCGTTGTTGATAAGTCTACGATTAGGTTTGTGTTAAATCGACCTTTTGCGGCTTTTCCTTCGGCGATTGGGTCGGGTTATTTTGGGATTGCGAGTCCGGCGGCGGTGAAGAAAGCGGGTGCTAAATACGGCACTCCGGGGTCGCTGGCGGTGGGTACTGGGCCTTTTGTGTTTAAGGAATGGATCTCGGGCGATCGCATTATTTTAGAGAAAAATCCGAATTATTGGAAAGCTGGAACGCCGAAAGTCAATCAGTTGGTAATTCGTTTTGTTGACGATCCGGCGGCTAGATTGGCTCAATTGAGGGCCGGTCAACTTGATTTTACTGTTGATTTAACGCCGGATCAATTGAAAGAAGTGCAAGCGGATGCTAATTTGGAAACTGTTTTGCGGCCTTCTTTTAATGTGGGTTATTTAGCCTTAAATCCGGGTTACGCGCCTTTGGCGAAACCGGAGGTAAGACGGGCGATCGCCCAAACAATCAACAAGCAAGCCATCGTCAAGGCTTTCTGGGGAGAACTTGGCAAATATGATTCACAATTTATCCCGCCGTCGCTGAATTGGGCGGAGTCTGACAAAGTTAAAGATTACGAATTTAACCCGCAGCAAGCTAAAGCAATGCTGGCGAAGGCCGGTTATCCAAACGGTTTTGATTTGGATTTGTGGTATATGCCCGTCAGCCGTCCCTATTTTCCCACGCCGAAGCCGATCGCTGAGGCTTTTGCTGCGGATTTAAGCGCGATCGGGATTCGGGTAAAGTTGCTGACAAAGGATTGGTCTGCTTATTTGGCCGATCGGCTAAAACCTCCGGGCTTTCAAGCTTTTATGATGGGTTGGACTGGGGATTATGGCGATCCTGACAATTTTTATTATCCTCACTTCGGGCCTGGTTCGACGGCGGATTTGGGAAATTGGAAAAATCCGAAGGTTTTGGAACTTTTGGATCGGGGGAGGGCGAGTGGGGATAAAGCAGCTAGAGGGAAAATTTATGCGGAAGTTAGCGAGATTTTGCATGGGGAGGCGGTGCGTTTGCCGATCGTACATTCGCAGCCACTTTTAGGGAAACGCAAGAATATTAAAGGTTGGATTCCGAGTCCTTTGGGTTCGGAGTCTTTTGAGGATGTGAGTAAGTCTTGAAAAATGCTGCATAGATTCAGACGTACGGTTGAAACCGCGTCTACACAAACAAAACAAGCCGGACGCCGGTTGAAGAAAATAAGGCAGAGAAAAATTTCGCAAAACACGATATCATCAGTTGCGAATTACTACTTATAAAAATGGCTAAATATATTGTTAAACGTTTGCTGGGAATATTACCAGTTCTGTTCGGAATCACGCTGCTGGTATTTGCTTTTTTGCACCTGATACCGGGAGATCCGGCGACTGTGCTTTTGGGAGAACGGGGAACTCCCGAACAGGTGGAAATATTGAAGGCTAGATTGGGCTTGAATCAGCCTTTACCTTGGCAATATTTGGCTTTTTTAAGTAGTTTGATTCGATTCGATTTAGGACATAGTATTATTAGCGGTATTCCGATTGTTGATGAAATCAGAAGTCGCTGGCCTGCTACTTTGGAACTGTCGGTGGCGGCGATGTTGGTGGCACTTATAATCGGAATTCCGGCGGGAATTTTGGCGGCTGTTCGGAAAAATAGCTGGCTGGACAATCTGACGATGAGCGGTTCTTTGATTGGCGTATCTTTACCAGTCTATTGGTTGGGATTGATGTTGATTTATTTGTTTGCTGTTTATCTGAAATGGCTGCCTCCTAGCGGGCGAATTAGTGTAGATTTGGGGTTTGGTTTTAAGCCAATTACGGGTATTTATGTTTTGGATGCTTTGCTGAGGTGGGATTTGGTGGCTTTGCGGGATGCGATCGCCCATTTAATCCTCCCAGCCTTAACTTTAGGAACAATCCCCTTGGCGATAATCGCTCGGATTACTCGTGCTGCGATGCTGGAAGTGCTGGCACAAGATTACATCCGCACGGCGCGGGCTAAGGGTTTGCCGGAATTTTGGGTGGTTTTGAGACACGCTTTGAAAAATGCGTTTTTGCCGATCGTCACAACTATAGGTTTGCAGTTCGGCACGCTTTTGGGTGGCGCGATTTTGACTGAAACAATTTTCTCGTGGCCGGGAATTGGTTCCTGGATTTACAGCGGGATTCTGACGCGGGATTACCCAATTGTGCAAGGAGGAGTAATCTTTGTGGCTGTGACTTTTGTGCTGATCAATCTGGCGGTTGATATTTCCTATGCTTTTTTTGACCCGAGAATTCAGTACCGTTAATTAGAAGGGAAGTTCTACAGAAAATGCTTGTTTAACATCCGGCTGTAGCAGGTAGTAAATGCTAGCAATGGCAAAACCCAGAGATAGAAAATTAACTGCTGCACCTGCGCTACCCAACATTTTGGCAATTTGCGTGACGACGGCGATAACATGGATAATTAATGTTCCAGTCCAAGCCCATTTTTTTAGTTGAAGCAAACCCCATGCTAAGACTAGGGAAATAATTCCGATAATTATCGCGATTCCAGCAAAAATTGCAATGAAGCCGCCGATGACAGTGCCAACTTTTGCGCCGAATCCAACTGCGCCGAGACCGCCTAAAACGCCTGCAAATAGTAAGATGAACAAGCCGTCAAGCAGACTGAAGATGCCACTAATTAACTGTAAGATTGCCAGAACTGTAACGCTTTGAGGACGATTCATGTTGAAGCTTTTCCATTTTCAACGGATTTGCAAAATATTTTAACCTGTTGCGCGCACAGGGCACATAGATATTCACGACTTGGACAGGGTACGATCGACAAACGGGTTTATGAGATGTCAGCGTCTTCATACTGTGTAGTTACCGGGCGCGCACTGTGCGATCGCCCTACAAGACAACCCACGACTTACTGGAAGCCGATCGCCCACGCGGCAGATCCCGCCTCCGCAGAAAGTCAGTTGAGTGCGATCGAAGTTTGAGCTCGCCTCTTGAGACTGAAAAAACTTAACATTATTTAATAAGTTGCAAAGATTAGCTATAATTGTTTACAGGTGCTGGTTGGGGAACTTTTTTTAAATCACCCGATCGGATGAGTCTGAAAGACGATGCCGCGCATCAGAAAAAATTTTACCTTTAAGGTAATCCTGAGATTTAATTAGGTGAGTCGGTATGATCGTTAGCCCCAAAAAGGAAGCTGCTCAGGTCAAGGTGGAAGATACTCAAATTGTAGACACCAAGGCCCCAGAGACTAAAATTGCAGATAAAAAAACCGCCCAAAAGCAATCCCCGAAGAAAACCGCGCGGAAGATGCCGCGGTGGGCGATCGGTTTGGTTGCAGCCGGGTTGCTAGCTGTACCGACTACCATATATATATCAAAAAGTCGATCGCAGCCGAAAGTAGATGCGATCGCAGCGATGACAGTGCCGGTGGAAGCGGAAAACCTGACGGTGCGGATCACGTCTAGCGGGACGGTACAACCCGTACAGCGCGTGAATCTCAGCCCTAAAGGCTCCGGTCGGATCGCAGAGTTATTTGTCGAACAGGGCGATCGCGTCGAAGCAGGACAAATCGTGGCCCGCATGGAAAGCCGCGATGTGGAAGCTCAACTCGCTCAAGCTAAAGCCCGCGAAGCCAGCATTCGAGCGAAACTCGCGAAAATTGAAGCCGGAAATCGATCGGAAGACATCGCCAGCGCCCGCGCGCGTTTAGAGCAAGCCCAGGCTAGTCTGGCGCAACTCCAAGCCGGCAGCCGCGTCGAAGAAGTTGCAGGAGCCAGAGCTCGCTTGGAGCAAACTCAAGCCCGCTTACAGCAACTCAAAGCCGGCAGCCGCGTGGAAGAAGTCAGCCAAGGGCGAGCTCGTTTAGCCCAAGCTCAAGCCCGTTTAGCAGACGCTCAAACTGGCAGTGTCAAACAAGAAATTGCCCAAGCACAAACGCAAATTGAATCGAGTAAAGCTCAAGCCGAACTAGCAGCTCAGCGGGTGGAACGCAACCGCCCGTTAGTCCAAGAAGGTGCTCTTGCTCAAGATAAACTGGATGAACTGATTAAGGAAAATCGCACTGCCAAAGCTAAGGTAACAGAAGCCCAAAAACGCTTGCAACAACTGCAAGAAAGTCGGGAGTCGCAAATTCAGCAACTCCAAGCTGCTGTGGAAGTCGAGCAGCAAGCATTGAAGCAGTTGCAAAACGGCACGCGATCGGAAGAAATTACCAAAGCCGAGGCAGAAGTTGCTGAAGCTAGAAGTAAATTAGCACAAACAGAAAACGGCAACCGTCCAGAAGAAATCGCCAAAGCCGAAGCAGCAGTTGCTGAAGCCAAAAGTCAATTAGCCGCCCAAGAAAACGGCGCTCGCCCGGAAGAAATAGCTTCGGCTAAAGCTGATTTAGCTGAAGCTGAAGCTCAAGTCCGCTTTCAAGAAGTGCAGTTAGAAGATACAAAAGTTCGCGCTCCTTTTGCGGGAGTTATTACCCAACGGTATGCCATCCAAGGAGCTTTTGTAACCCCAGCAACTTCGGCTTCGGAAGCGACTTCGGCAACTTCAACATCGATCGTGGCTCTCGCTAGAGATGTGGAAGTTTTGGCGAAAGTCCCAGAAGCAGATATCAGTCAAATTAAACCTGGTCAAGTGGTGGAAATAGTCGCCGATGCTTATCCCGATAAAGTGTTTAAAGGCAAGGTTAAATTGATTGCGCCCGAAGCTGTGAAAGAACGGGATGTAACGCTGTTTCAAGTGCGCGTCGCCATTGACACTGGCAAGGATTTCTTGCAGTCGGGGATGAATGTAGATTTGAGATTTGTCGGTCAAAAACTGAGCAATGCTTTGGTTGTTCCGACTGTGGCGATTGTGACCAATAAAGGTCAAACCGGTGTGCTGGTTCCCGATGAGAAACAGCAGCCGAAGTTTAAGCCTGTGACGGTGGGATCGACTATTGGTAACAAGATTCAGATTTTAGAGGGTGCTAAGGCGGGCGATCGGGTTTTTACTGAACTTCCTGCTGGTAAAAAGTTGGAGGATATTATTAAGACTCAGAAGTAGAGGAAGTTGGGCAACAAAGGTACGTTGTTGCGCTTAAGCGCTCTTTCCTAATCTTATAAAGAGCGCTGAAGTGCAACTACATACCTAAGAGTTAACTTTTTTTTAAATAAAGGTACGTTGTTCCCCTTGAGCGCTCTTTCCTAATCTTATAAAGAGCGCTGAAGCGCAACTACATACCTAAGAGTTAACTTTTTTTTAACTTTTTTTAAATAAAGGTACGTTGTTCCCCTTGAGCGCTCTTTCATATATCTGTAAAGAGCGCTGAAGCGCAACTACATACCTAAGAGTTAACTTGATTCCGCAAACAATCTAAAATCCAAAATCTACAATCTAACAATAGACTCATGGATATTATTGAAAGCGTCAAAATGGCTGTCACAACTTTGACGGCAAACAAGTTACGCAGCAGCTTGACGATGTTAGGAATTATCATCGGTAATGCTTCCGTAATTTCGATGATTGGTATTGGCGAAGGAGCTCAAACCTATATTGCGGGACAGGTTAACTCTCTGGGTTCAAATTTGCTGTTTATCATTCCCGGAAGTCCTGATGCCCAAAGTCGCCCGGTGATTCCTCCTCAGACTTTGGTTTTGGATGATGCAGAGGCGATCGCCTCTCAAGTTCCTTCTGTCGAAGCAGTTGCACCAACTCTCAATGACAGTCAAATCGTTACTTACCGCAATAAAAACGTTTCGTCTTCGATTGTCGGAACTACTCCTGAGTTTCTGCCGGTGAGAAGCTTTGATGTTGCTCAAGGTCGTTTTTTAAACAAGCTAGATTTAGAAAGACAAGAAAATGTAGTTGCTTTAGGTTCAGAAGCTGCTGAACAATTGTTTGGCAATACTCAGCCTGTCGGTCAATATGTTCGCATCAAAAACGCAACTTTTCAAGTGATTGGAGTGATGCAGGCTAAGGGATCGAGTTTTGGTGACAATCAAGATATGAATGTTTATTTGCCGCTGACAACGATGGCTAACCGCATTGTCGGTCGCTCGTCTCCCTACGGTACTAAGGTAACATTTATTTCGGTTTCTGTGAAAGATGAAAAGTTGATGCGGGCGGCGCAATTTCAAATTGAAAATCTGCTGCGCTTGCGTCACAATATTACTAAGGAAGATGATTTTACTGTCCGAAATCAGAAGGATTTAATGAAGACTTTGGGCAGCATTACTGGTGCTTTGACTCTGATGTTGGCTTTTGTGGCGGCAATTTCGCTGTTTGTGGGCGGTATCGGGATTATGAACATTATGCTGGTTTCTGTGACTGAACGTACTAAGGAAATTGGACTGCGAAAGGCGATCGGTGCTTCTCCTCAGGATATTCTGATTCAGTTTATGATTGAGGCTGTGATTTTGTCGGCTGCTGGTGGTGCGATCGGTACTGGATTCGGTATCGGTGGTGTGTTTTTGGTGTCTGCTTTTAGTCCTCTGCAAGCTAGTGTTTCTCCAGTGGCGATCGCCCTTGCGGTTGGTGTTTCTGGTAGCATAGGCTTATTTTTTGGCATCGTACCGGCAAAACAAGCTGCTAAGTTAGACCCGATTGTGGCACTCAGAAGTGCTTAATCAGTTGACAGTTGACAGTTGACAGTTGACAGTTGACAGTTGACAGTTGACAGTTGTACCAATTACCAATTACCAATTACCAATTACCAATTACCAATTACCAATTACCAATTACCAATTACCAATTACCAATTACCAATTACCAATTACCAATAACCAATTACCAATTACCAAACTATTATGAATTTTATTGAAAGTTTTAAAATGGCCGGTCAAACACTGCTAGCAAACAAAACTCGCAGCAGCTTGACGATGATTGGGATGATTGTCGGAAATGCTTCGGTAATTGCGATGATTGGGATTGGAGAGGGTGCTCAAAATTTTGTGGGCGGACAAGTTAAATCACTCGGTACAAATGTGTTGATTGTGAGAGCTGGAGTTCCTAATGCTAGCCGAAGTTCGATTAGAAATGCACCTCAAACACTGATAGTAGAAGATGGTAAGGCGATCGCATCTCAAGTCCCGTCGGTGCAAGGTGTATCTGCCGAACTCAACAGTTCAGAACTCGTTCGCTACGGTAACAAAAATGTCTCGTCTCTGATTTTTGGCACAATTCCCGAATTTCTGACTGTCAGAAACTTTGAAATGGCTAAAGGACGATTTTTGACGGAACTCGATGTTAGGCAAAACAATCAAGTTGTGATTCTTGGTTCAGAATTGGCCGAAAAACTGTTTGCTAATACCAATCCCCTCGGCGAACAAGTGCGAGTCAAAAATGTCAGCATGAAAGTAATTGGAGTATTTGCGGAGAAAGGGACATCTTTTGGTACGAATTATGATAACTCAGCCGTTGTGCCGATCGCCACAATGGCCAACCGCATTGTCGGGCGCAAGTCTCCCTACGGTTTAGCTGTCACTTCGCTGTTTATTTCGATTCAAGATGAGTCGAAAATGGATGCCGCTCAATTTCAGGTGGAAAACTTGCTGAGATTGCGGCACAAGATTACCACAGAAGATGACTTTACTGTCCGAAATCAGAAAGATTTAATGGCGACAATGGGCTCGATTTCCGGGGCCCTGACACTTATGTTAACTGCTGTGGCCAGCATTTCTTTGTTAGTCGGCGGCATTGGGATTATGAACATTATGCTGGTTTCTGTCAGCGAGCGCACTCAGGAAATTGGGCTCAGAAAGGCGATCGGGGCTTCCCAACACGATATCTTGTTTCAATTCATTATCGAAGCTGTAATTTTATCTGCCGCTGGAGGCATCGTTGGGACTTGCGTAGGAGTTGGAGGTATCTTGCTTGTAGGTAATTTTACGCCTCTGCAAGCTGGTATTTCGCCTGTGGCGATCGCCCTTGCTGTTAGCGTGTCCGGTGGCGTCGGTCTCTTCTTCGGCGTGATCCCGGCGCGTCAGGCGGCCAAACTCGACCCGATCGCAGCCTTGAGAAGTGCTTAACAAATAATTACATATATAGCATACTTAAGTATATACCTAGGCAAGTATATACATAATGTTACTCGTTGATGCTAACCACGGTGTATATATGTTGAAAAATTAATAAAACCAGTCGGATGGTAAAGTTTTAGCAAAAACAATGTAGTTTAAATAAAAAATTAATCGGAAACTTTATCAAAATGAGTGAAACATTAAAGATTCAATGAAGTTTCACTCAGGGGATTTACTTACTTAAGAAAAGGCCTAATAATCTAAACTACGAGCAAACACTCATAGCATCGATCGATGGCTATGAAGGTTGGCTATTTGATGAAAATTATTAAATAAAAACAATGGCATCTCTTACCAGCAGTCCTAAATTCGACTTTCTCGAAGGAACTTCAGGCCCAGACACACTTAACGGCTTGGATGGTAACGATATAATTTATGCCAAGAGCGGAGACGACTTGCTCCTAGGCGATCGAGGTAAAGACAAAATTTGTGGCGACTCTGGTAACGATACAATTGCTGGCGGCCTAGACGACGATATGATCTGGGGCGGCAAAGGCAACGACCTGATATTTGGCGACTCAGGCAACGACACTCTCTACGGGTGCGTAGGTAGCGATACCATCAGCGGTGGTGAAGGCAATGACATATTTGCGATCGGCAAAAGCAACGGCGGCCCAACGGTAGCCACAGCAGACTACATCACTGACTTCGAGAAGGGCAAGGACAAAATTCGGTTGCTCAATGGTCTCACATTTAACGACTTAAACATCCAACAAGGCACAGACGCTAACAGCAACAGCACGGTAATTCAAGACAAACTCACAGGTGAATATTTAGCAGTATTGCAGGGAGTCAATAGCAGCACCGTCACCCCCGACAACTTCGCAACTCACCTTTCGGGAAACTGCATCAGAGAGTCGAACGGAATGATGCTAGACGCCATCCGGACAGCCGGCACCCCGCCTCCGGTAGCCTCCCGCAACATGGCAATGGTTCACGCGGCCATTTACGACGCTGTTAACTCGATTACCAAAAAATACAGCCCTTACCGCGTCAACATAGATGCACCAGCGGGGGCATCAGAAGAAGCTGCGGCTGCGGCGGCTACCTACCGCACTCTGCTTAGCCTGTACCCTGCACAAAGCATCAAATTTGATGCAGCATACGCATCGTCTTTAGCAAAAATTCCCGATGGGAAATCGAAACAAGACGGAATCGCGATCGGAGAACAGGTTGCTGAGAAAATTATCAGTTGGCGCAGTACAGACGGCGCTAACAAAGTAGTACCCTACACACCGAAAACTGACGCAGGCAATTGGCAGCCGACTCCTCCCGCCCTGGCAGCATCGCTGCTGCCTCAGTGGCCGGATGTGACTCCCTTTGCGATGACTAGCGGTTCGCAGTTTCGTCCGTCAGGCCCGCCCGCCCTCGATAGCGCCAAGTACGCAGAGGAGTTGAACGAGACTAAAGAAATCGGCAAAATTGACAGTCTGACGCGCACGCCCGATCAAACTGCGATCGCCAAATTCTGGGCCAACGGCGGAGGTACTTTTACTCCCCCCGGCCACTGGAACCAAATCGCCTCAGAAGCATCGGCCCTCAGCGGTACATCGTTGGAAGATAGCGCCCGCTTGTTCGCCCTGCTAAATATTGCCCAGGCCGATGCAGCTATTAACTCGTGGGATGCTAAATATAAGTACGATTTCTGGCGGCCCGTGACAGCTATTCGCCAAGCTGACACAGACAACAATCCCAACACAACAGCCGATCCTCTGTGGACACCGCTGCTGATAACTCCGCCCTTTCCTGAGTACACATCGGGCCACAGTACCTTTAGCGGTGCAGCGGAACCAGTTTTGAACTCTGTATTTGGTTCGGATTTTGGCTTTGCAGATAAGGGAGACAAGTCTGTCAACAGTCTGCGAACCTTTGACAACTTTGCCCAAGCGGCCGACGAATCGGGGATGAGTCGCATTTACGGAGGCATCCATTTCATGAGTGCTAACGTAGACGGTTTGAGCGCGGGTAGAAATGTGGGGAACTATGTTGTCCAGAATTTCTTAGTTTAGGAAAGTGGCGAGTTGATGGAAAATGGAAAATTTTCCATTTTCGATTTTCTGAATTGGGTGCATCTCTGATTTTGCAAATGTATGAAAAAATCACTGCGTACCTTACCGCTATCAGTAGTGCGTCAAGCTATTTTTTGGTCTTAGGAATGAGAATTAAATAACTTACAATTTTAATTATTGTGGGATGGGCGTCCCGCCCGTCTATAAAGGACGGGCGGGACGCCCATCCCACAAGCTTGTGTAAGGGTGCATCTCAGTTTTGCAAGAAGCATTGTTTATTGTAGTGCGAGCGTCCCCGCACAGCAAAGCTTGTACAAGCTTTGCTGTGCGGGGACAGCACTGTAAATGCAAAACTGAGATACACCCCTTGTGTAAATTATTTAATTCGCCATCCTTAGTCCTGACTATTCCAGCAGTTCCACAGTGCCGAGATATCCATCTACTCGCACTTTTTGACCGTCTCGCAGGCGAGTTGTAGCTTCAGCAATATTCATGACTGCGGGAATTTTGTACTCGCGGGCGATAATTGCTCCGTGAGACAACTGGCCGCCAACTTCGGCTACAATTGCCTTTGCTCCTAACAGCAGCGGCGCCCAACCGGCATCGGTGTAAGGCACTACGGCGATCGCATTTTCGCCTAATTCTGTAGTGACACTCCGGCAAATCTTCACAAAACCTTCGACGCAGCCGATACTTGCCGGGATTCCCTGCATGATACCAGTTGCAGATGTTGAGGAGTCGATCGACCTTTTCTGAGAATTCGGCAGCAGATTGCCGTAGACTACAGGGGGAATCGGGCGATCGCGATCGGCTAACAGGCGATCGCGCCTCAGGCTAATCGTCTCCTGAAAAGAAACACTCGCACCGCTGCGAATCCACTGCTGAATCTCCCCAAATTCCAGATAAAAAATATCTCCTGGTTCCTGAAACACCTGCATTTCCAATCCGCAAGCTTCAATTGCCAAAAAAGTCCAGCGGAGATGAGCCAACAATCGCGCGTAAATTTCACTAATTTGGCTTTTAACTATAGCTCGTTCCTGACATTTATTTAAGCGCCACTTCTGAGCAAAAGTCAAGCTTAATTTTCCAGTTGCTGCTGAATTAGCAACAGCAGATTTTTGAGCCATAGTTACCAGCAATTTGCGGTAAGTTTCCGGCTGTTCTCGCCAAGTAGGAACAGCGATATCAGTTCCCACTTCGCTCAAATATCCGTAAATATCCAGCCACTGTTCAAAGTCTGCTTGCAAAGCCAGACTTTCAGTAAATATCTGTGCTAATTGTGCGGCTGAAACATTCTCGCCTGACTGGTAAATAGCAACTTCTCGCAATTTCTCAGCCAACTCTTGCAAAGCTCGCACCGAAGCGATTTCAGGAGCAGTATCATTAACAAGCCAATCATCATCAACGCGAAAAATTGCTTTGCGAATTGCCAGCCCGATCGGCCCCAAGATATTGTAGTAAGTAATCGGCTTCAGCCACTTCTGAATTTGCTCAGATTTATCCAACAACTCACTTAAATCTTGGTAATTGGGCATGGGGAATTGGGCATGGGGCATGGGGCATGGGGCATTGGGCATTGGGAATTGGGCATTGGGCATTGGGAATTGGGCATTGGGAATTAATATTCCTTCTTCATTCTTCCCTCTTCCTTCTTCCCTCTTCCTTCTTCCTTCTTCCTTCTCTGACTTCTCCAGACTTTCGATTGCTGGTAAAAAAATAGAAGTGCGATCGCCCGCAAAATCTGCATTCAGCGCCCGCTCCCGCTGCACCAGACGCCACAAACCGGGTAAAGAGGGCAAAATCTTCCCCAAAGGTGGCTTACCCATCTTCTGCCCTCTGAGCAAAAACTCCAAACCCTGCTCCGGCAATCCCATCATCCGAAAGATTTCGCCCAACAAAGTCGCGTTAAAATAGGCGTGGGAACCCAGCAAAGTCGCCGTTTCCTTGAAATTTAGATTAGCAGCGCGATCGGCCAAAACCACCCGAAAAATCTCTCCCCAAACCCCACAAGTCAGCGGCCGATTAATCGACCAAGTTAGCGGGCGAATTGCACCAGGAATCACTTCTGCGGCAATAGTTCGAGTCCAAAACGGCTGCAAATTAGTAATCGGGCGGCTTTGCAAAATCCAAACTTTTTCCCCGTCCCAACTCCACTCAATATCCTGCGGGATGCCGTGAAAAAAAGCTTCGATAGCTTGCGCTTGTTTGACTAATTCAGCTAGAAGTTTTGGGTTAACAATTGAATTAATTTCGAGTTCGTTTAAAGTTTGTTGTAAAATTTCAGGCTGGGTAAAATCAACTTCCAAATGTAACGGAGTAACTTGTCCGCCGACAACAGATTCAGCACCTCCCGGCAAAGCTTCAATAATTATCTGGGAACCGCCATCTAAAGGATTGCGGCTGAACATAACTCCCGCAATTTTTCCCTCAATATAAGGCTGAATCAAGACAGCCATTTGAGTATCCGGGAGTTGTCGCTGCTGGCGGTAAGCCACAGCTTCGGAAGTCCAATAAGACTGACGGCAGCGGTGAATGCCAGCGATTAATTCTGCTTCAGTGGAAACAGGCCCGATAGTTTCATATTGCCCAGCCGCCGAACTAATATCGCCATCTTCTCCCGCCGCCGAAGAGCGCACAATCATGCGATTTTCGATTTGCGATTTTAGATTTTCGATTAAAGAATTAGGGATTGACAAATTTTCACTGTTTTCTGAATGCCCGATGCCCGATGCCCGATGCCCGATGCCCGATGCCCGATGCCCGATGCCCGATTCATTCAATAATATCCAGCCAGAAGGAACATTAAAATTAGCGCGTTTTAGTTGAGACAATCTCGCAGCTTTATCGCCGCAAATTTTAGCATCTAACGAGTCATCGAGAGAAAACAATTGTTCCGATTTAGATAAAGCCATATCATCACCCTGACTGAGATTAATTGCAGCTAATAAAACTCCCAATCCTGCTGCTGCTAAGAATTCCGGCAAAGATTGATGCCACACCCAAACCCAGATAGGCGTGCACAGACAGCCGCAGCGGGAAGCAAAGAGTCTCGCCCGATCGCCCTTTTGCCACAACCGCCGTGCCAAACCCCACACCAGTAGCCCCCAAATGCCAGAAGAGACAGCCACCGGCGGCGAAAATACCAAAAGACCCCAAACCGCGTTAGTCACGCCTCCACCTCGGGCGATCGCATATCTGGCCGCAACCAGAGGAATTAACAGGGCGATCGCGATCGCAGGTGAATCAGGAAACCAAAATCTCCCCGCCAAAACCGGCAGAATACCCCTGGCAATTTCCGCCAACACCGCAGCAATTCCCGCCAACTTCCCCCCGTGAATAAAAGCAGCCGACACCCCCACATTCCCCGTGCCCAACCGCCTCAAATCTTTACCGCCCAGCAGCCGCACCGCCCAGCGAGTAAGCGGCAAAGCACCCAGAGCAAAACTGGCGGCTAACAGAAGTGCGATCGACAACAGCGGCATAAAGGGGATTTTTAATTTCAATCTCTAAGTATTATGGCTGCAATTCGCTCAAATTTTCAGTCTTCGGATATATTGCACGATCGCCAATAGCACATAAAATACTAGAGAAGTACAGTAAATAAGGATTTGAACCAAATGGTAGAGAACAACCTAATGATTCCGATCGCAGTTCTTGGTGTTGGATTTGTCGCTGCGGTTAGTATCGGCTCCATTGCGTGGTATAATTCCAAGCGCCCCCCGGGTTGGGAATCCAAAGAACGGCCTGATTTTGTTCCAAAAGTTGATAAAGATGATTTGATTGCAGATGTTTCTGAGTCCAAAGGTAAATAATAAAAAGTTTATTGAGACGAAGAAAAACTGAGATAGGACTTGTGAATTAATGAGAAAACTTTGTCGTTGCACCCAGAACGCTGCAATTTTAAGGGCTGGGTTTTCCATTTTTCGCACAAGTCCTGTATTTATATTGTAATGAAGAACATATTAATAAATATTCTGATATCCTGTCTGGTAGAACAACCACAAGCAAAAAAGTTTATATTAGCGAATGCGGCGTTGCTGCTGCAACGGCATGAAAGACTCAATGTGAAAAAATGAAACAAGCCAGTCAGTCAATATAGCTGAATTTTCAAGTGATTCATTTTCATACCCTAATATAAGCAAGGTCGTTTTTTTTGAAGAGCAAGAAATCGCTGTCGGTGCGGTTGAGTTCGATATAAATTGAAAGAGCCGGATCGATCGCCATCACATCGCCGTTTTTGTAGGTTGTGGAGCCGGAAGTCATCAAAAAATCGGATTTTTGTCAAAAGTATTTTCGAGAAGGTCGATCGCACGTTACAATATGTTAAGAGCCGGCACCGCCTTTTGCAGTCAGTAACTCAGCTCTAAAGAGACTGAGCTTGTAAGAAATTGCAAGCTGTGCTGACCAGACCCCTGTTACAAGGAGACGTTATTTAGGTCATGATACCGGAGAATGCGACGCTAGTTTTCCGCTCTATCGTTTGCAGTCAAACAAACTTAAAGTCACTCTCGTTAGTGCTGCAAACTTAACAAGCCTTTATAACCAGGTCGAAGCGAACATTACACGCAAGTGGAGGGACACAACAATGTCCAATTTTATTTTCGTAGTTGACACAAACAAAAAACCACTCACACCTTGCAAGTCGTCAATGGCTCGTAAGTTGCTGACGGCTGGTAAAGCGGCTATCTTCAGAAGATTCCCGTGTACCATTATCCTCAAAAAGGCAGTAACAGCAACCATTGAATCAATTACTCTCAAATTAGATCCAGGTTCCAAAACTACAGGCATTGCATTATTGCAAGGTGAAAAAGTAATTTTTGGTGCTGAATTAACTCATCGCGGTCAAACTATCAAAGCAAGTCTTGAGTCCCGTCGTTCACTGCGTCGAGGAAGGCGAAACCGTCATACTCGTTACCGCCAAGCAAGGTTTTTAAACCGTACCCGCAAAAAAGGTTGGTTGGCACCATCCTTGCAGCACCGGGTAGAAACCACCCTGACTTGGGTTGAAAAATTACGCAGGCTTGCACCTATCGGTTTAATTGTTCAAGAGCTGGTCAGATTTGACTTGCAACAATTAGAAAATCCTGAAATTTCAGCTATTGAATACCACCAAGGCGAACTACAGGGTTACGAAGTTAGGCAATATTTGCTTAACAAATGGAACCGAAAATGTGCTTACTGCGACGCCGAAAATGTACCATTGCAAGTTGAGCATATTCATCCCAAATCTCAAGGCGGAAGCAATCGAATTTCTAATCTTTGCCTTGCTTGTCAGAAATGCAACCAGAAGAAAGGTACTCAGAACATTGAACAATTCTTAGCAAAGAAACCTGACATTCTGAGTCGAATTCTTACACAATCCAAGCGCCCCCTAAAGGATGCTGCTGCGGTAAATTCGACTCGATGGACGTTATTTGGTCGCTTAAAAGAAACGGGGTTGCCTGTTTTAACTGGCTCAGGTGGACTGACCAAGTTCAATCGTAGTCGGCTGCAACTACCTAAAACTCATTGGCTTGATGCTGCTTGTGTCGGTCAAGTTGAAGCGCTAGAATTATTAACAAATAAGCCACTGCTAATCAAGGCAACTGGACACGGAACCCGTCAAATGTGTCGCACAGACAAATTTGGCTTTCCATCTCGGTACGTTCCTCGAAACAAGTTTGTTAAAGGCTTTCAAACTGGTGACATCGTAAAAGCAATCGTCATCAGTGGCAAGAAAATAGGTGAATATGTTGGTCGGGTTGCAGTTAGAACGACAGGTTCGTTCAACATCTCAGCATCAGAATTGGTGCAAGGAATTAGCCATAAATACTGCAAAATAGTTCACAAAAAAGATGGCTACAGTTACGCATATTAGGATTGACGGGGACTGAAGTCCCCCGCGTCGCTTCCCTCTCAAGGCTAAAGCCGTTGAGTTTCCCGCATCCCGTATTAATTTTTATGAATCCAGAATCAACTCTCGCCAGACTACAAGCTACACTTCCCGACGGAAAACTGCCTTCTAGCTACGGGGTATACTTCAAAAACACCCTAGTAGCCCTGTGTCACGCCCTAGAAGACCACATCTTGCAAACCAGCAGCGGGGACGATCTCGCACTCAAACCGCTGGTTTTGGTGACGTTTCAGCAGGGAAAATGGTATTTGCAAGAAGCCGATCGCTACTTCGATATTGCTAAGGCTTCTCGACAAGTTGTCATCGGTGCAGTAGCCGACAGCGGTTTCGCTACCCACAAAACCGGTCAATTAGAAAATGTATCTTTAATAGAACTTGATGAGATCGACCCCATTATCCAAGAATGGAATTTAATCATCCTGGCCCCCACATACAAAGCAATGGTGCTTTGTCGCGAACTTACGGCCCAGGAATACTTGCCAGAGGGCAAGCCAGAAGTCGATACAGAGCGAAAATTCTACGGTTTGTGGTCGTTTGACCAGTCGTTGGTGTCGGCGTCAGCAGAAATTTTTATAGAACAAACACGACATTATAATCCCTCCCTAGCCGACAGTTTGCTAGAAATTCATCACGAAATTCTTGCTACCAAAGGCCCGCCCTTGGCAGACATTAGTGGCGTAGTATCCCGCATCGTTACTTACCTGCAAAGTTCTCAGCAGCAAATGGTGGCAATTAACCGCCAAACTCGCGATTTGTGGGAATTGGAAGGTCAAGCTTTGCGCGTCAGCCGCAATTTGAACGCCAACAAACTGCAAGCTTTTCTGCGGATGGCCCAGCGCGTAGACGAACGCGACACCTCAAATCCCACAGCTTCTTTGCAGGTGGCGGCTTTGTCGGAAACTTTGGGTCAATTGTTGGATTTGCCGGCTTTGCAACTGCGAAGGCTGCGGCTGGCGGGATTGCTGTTTCGAGTCGGCTTGGTTTCGGCGCCGAATGAGGTGTTCGATCGCACTTCCGATAAATTCGACCAAGGAACTCTATCATTTTGGCGCGATCGCAGTTTCATCGGTTCCCAACTCCTCCAAGCAATGCCGGAATTAGCACCAGTCGCCGAAATTGTCAAGCACAAACTCGAAAATTGGGACGGCAGCGGCAGGCCCGAGGGTTTGCGAGGTGAAGGGATACCCGTTGCTTCGCGGATTTTGGGTTTGGTCGCTTGTTTCCAAGACTTGACTCAACCGCGGGGCGATCGTCCTGCTTTGAGTTTGACAGCAGCCTTAGAAAAGTGCCGGCAACTGAGCGGGACTCGCTTCGATCCGGCTTTGGTGGAAACTCTCGGGAATGTCGTCAGACTCGCAGATATGGGTTTGATGGAGTTACCCACCCGCCCCAGCCAACTGCCTAATATCTGGTTGGAGGATTTGGGCGATCGCACGATCGCGGCAACTCCGGCATTGTAAAATAAGTTGGGTAATTCAGTGGACAGTTGACAGTGGACAGTGGACAGTTATTGTATGGTGCGTCAGGACTACGGATTTAGTACGAATTCCGCAACCTAATTTTCTGTTTACGGTGTGTACCCTAGTAATTGACAACTGCCAACTGACAACTGCCAACTGCCAACTGCCAACTGACTTATGACTTATGACTAAAAACTAATGACTCATGACCTCGAAGCCATACGCCAAGGCAAAATTCATATATTGGCCGGCATAGATTTAGCCGGCGCAAACTTAGCGGGAGCCGATCTCGCAGGTGCCGACTTATCTCAAGCCAACTTAACAGGAGCTAATCTCACCGGTGCTAACTTGCAGCGGGCGGTGCTGCGAGCAAACCTCCGCGGCGCAGACTTGAGCGGTGCTGACTTGCGCGGGGCTGATTTTCGGAATGCTGACTTGCGCGGTGCTTCTTTTGCTAATGCTTTAGTCCGCGATGCAAGTTTTGGGGGTGCTTTTTTGACGGCGGCCTCGATCGGCAATTTGGACTTGAGCGGTGTCGATTTGCGGGGAGCCGATTTGCGGGGTGCTAATTTGGCTCGCGCCATCTTGCAGCAGGCAGATTTGAGCAATGCCAATTTGTCCGGCGCAGACTTGTCGGGAGCTGATTTAGAAGAAGCTATCCTGAATGGAGCCGTACTGCGCGGTGCTAACCTGACGGGGGCTAATTTGCTCTGTGCTGCGATCGAACATACCGTCTGGGATGGAGCTTTGCTCGATCGCGCTTGTCTCCAAGGCACGCCCCTGAGTCCTTAAATTTCCAAAATGTTACTTTCAAGGCAGACAAAAAACAACTTCTGCTTATAAAGTGAATAAGCACAAGCTATTTTAACATTTCTTAATGAGAGGCTATAATAGCGACTGTAGATCAGCAAACGAATAAATGGTAGCAGCTTTGTTTAGCGGTACATCCTTTCAAGGTCAAAGTGGCGATCGCCTTGTCAGCAAAGTAGCAGGAGCTGCGATCGCAGCCTTATTCAAACGTTCTGAAAAGGCAGAAGCCAACATCCGAGTCGAACCTGTAGCCAAACTCTTGCAGGGAAGCATCGACGGTTTCGACTTCGTTGGCAAAGGTATGTTGATGTATAACGGCCTGCGTATAGAAGTGATGGAACTCTACTTGCAAGCACTCTCCATTGATTTTGGGGCGATTTTTGCAGGTCAAGTCAAATTGCGGCAGCCTACCCAGGCAAATATGCGAGTAGTCTTAAGCCGATCGGATTTAACCACCTCATTCAATACACCTTTTGTAGTTGAAAAACTCCAAAAGCTGAAATACCAAGAGCAATCTCTGTACTTTCAAAACACTGAAGTCAGCTTCGGAACAGACAAATCAATTCGGCTTCAGTCCGAGATTACGATCGGCCAGGACAGCGAACCAGTCAAAATAGATATTACAGCTCAATTGCAAGTAGAAGACCGGCGCAAAATCCAATTTGTCAGCGTTACTTACGGCGGTGACGGGCAAGCAGTAGACTTGGCTCAAGCTATAATTGCCCACGTAAATAACTTGCTAGACTTAGACAAATTTGCTTTAGAGGGCACTCAACTGCGAGTAGACCGCTGTCGAGTTCAAAACGACGAGCTGGTTTTTTACGGCTGGGCTGGCATCGAACAGTTCCCCAAAGGCAAGCGCTAAGCCTCAGCGTGCTGAGCTTAGCCGACCAATCAGATTAGTGGGAAAAATTTTATAGCTTAACAAAACTACCCGCCCCGGCGGGTTTTGCTATTTTAGCCACAGTTTTTCAGCTATGGCGTTGCTAGCCTAAAGTCTCTCTGTATTCCGGCGTATTTCCAGAACTAATCTGTCGCGGATTTAATATGTCAGCAACTGCTGACTTAAATTATTTTGAGCGAGAATTCATAGCGCGCCATCAAGCTTAAATTTAAGTGCAACAGAACTTATACAACGCATAATATGCGGACTAATTGTTAAGTACGTTGTTACACTTCGGCGCTGTTTATATGAAAGAGCGCTGAAGCGCAACTACGTACCTGTGCAAAGTAGCTTATTCACGGAGATTCTAGATATCTGCTCAAAATCAGCACTCAGGTTGAGGCGATCGCCCAAATAGTCTTGATAAACTTAGAGTGTCTTGGAGACAGAAACCGGGTTTGAGAGACAAAATTCTCTGGTGGGGCGATCGCAAAGATGGGAGAACCCGGTAAATAAGAGTCGCAAGGACGCAAGTCCTATTACAAAATAAATAACCCATAAAGAGGAAAAATGCTTGGATTTTATTTATTTGGTCTCTACCTCGCAGTCTTGTCCGTGTTTGCCGGGCCCAGCCGCCGCAGCCCGGATAAATGGTGGGTAGAAATCATCACAGATTTTCCCTACTGTACCTACTATTTTGGCCCCTTCGACACCGACAAAGAAGCCTCCAGCCACACTCCAGGCTACATCGAAGACTTGGAAAGCGAGGGAGCCAAAAGACTTAGCATCCGCATCAAACGGTGTCATCCTTCCGATCTCACCATCTGCGAAAGTGAATTCTCAGAGGGTATTGCTGCTTAATAATTTTGATAGTTCAGACTGCCGAAACCGGGTTTTTTGACTGAAATACTCCCTCTATCGTGAGAAGTATCAGTTAAACATCTCGGTTTTTCCGCGTCAATAGTTCGTCATATCATATGTCGATACCATAACAAAAAAGGTTCGTAGTGCGGACTTCAGTCCGCAGCCAAAGAGCGGACTGAAGTCCGCGCTACGAACAAAAACGGTTTGTAGTGCGGACTTCAGTCCGCAGCCAGAGAGCGGACTGAAGTCCGCGCTACCAACAAAACTGTACAGATATCCGTTCTGTGTGACTTTTCAATTATCTAAAAAGAGAAATAGAAATCGGAAGAAGCAAGGCGAAATCTTCCGCAACGATTTCAGCAATTAAAAACTTCCTCATCGTCGGGCGTGGTTGGTATAACTCAAGCCTCAACAATAAAATTAAGCATCGTTTGATTCTAGTTCTTGCTTTGCGGATTTTTTGGTAGATGTCATTAAAACTCAGCCTCTTCTCCACCAAAATGCTGATGTTAGCCAGCATTGACTCTCAACAATTACGACCGTTAAATCAGCACTGAGGACGAGTCGATCGAGCTATTTGTCCTGCTAACTTAAGGACAGTAAAAACTACTTGACTGCGGGGACACCTACTATGTTTGGACTTTATATATTCAGTATGTACGTCGCTGCTTTCTGGATACTCACTCAACCGATTGGCGGCAGTAGAGGTCGCGAGTGGTGGGTAGAAGTTGACACAGATTCACCCAAACGCACCTATTACTTTGGTCCTTACGAAAGCAAGGATGAAGCTTCTAATAATACCAACGGCTACATCAAAGACTTGGAGAAGAAAGGAGCTAAAAAAATTAGCATTAACATCAAGCAAGGTCGCCAACCAAGTCAGCTAAGAGCTACTGATGAGTAATGCCATTTTTTCAAAATCATGCAATGCCTTCAACAGTTGATAGTTGACTCCCAGAGAGCGATCTTTACCTAGAAGTCGGAGGATTGGAGTAATGAATAGTCTGATTTTAATTTCTGCCTCAAAGGCGGGCGGGTTTTCAACCAATTCTTTCTGGTAAGTGAGCGGGTGTGGCTCCATTCTTCAATCTCTGGCATTTCAACTACAATCTAATAGCAACCCACCTTAGGAATGAGAATTAAATAACTTACAATTTTTATTGTTCTTGTGGGATGGGCGTCCCGCCCGTCCTATCTGGACGGGCGGGACGCCCATCCCACAAATAGGTGTAAATTATTTAATTCCCGATCCTTACACATTGGGTGGACTAAACAGCCCGGACGTTCATTCCGCCCAACAATTTTCTTGTCGCCAGCTTTTTTTAAAGGTATAATATAAAGTTAGGTGTAAGCTAGGTGTCACAAGTCAATTCGTAGAGTGCGCCGCCATTCTTAAATCTCTGGCATTTCACCTACAATCTAATAGCGACGCACCTTACCGATTGGGTGAACTAAACAAACCCAACATTTTTTTGTAGCAACCTTTTTTCTAAACGGTATTAGCCGATCGCACCAGTAGTTGCTTTTGATATTGAAGATTAAAGCCCCATCTGGTTTAAAGTGCTGCGGGGATTAAAAGTGCGATTAGCCTTGATTTTTTCGTAGCATTCGCGTTCTACAGCGGTTAGTTCTTTCGGTGGGACGATCGCAACTTTGACCAACAAATCCGTGCGTTCGTCTTTCTTCGGTTTCGGCCATCCCTTCCCCCGCAACCGCAAAGACTGACCGGATCGCATTCCCGCCGGAAATTTTACAGTTATCATACCTTCAGGCGCCGGCAGTTCAATAGAAGCTCCCAAAACCGCTTCATCGGGAGTTATCGGCACTTCGCAGATCAAATTCTCTCCCTCAAACTGAAAGAAAGCGTGAGGTAAAACTTCTAACTTCAGGTACAAATCTCCCTGCTGCTTCGTGTACGGGTCAATTTGACCTTTGCCTTTCACTCGAATTTTGCTGCCGGTTTTCACTCCCGCAGGAATCGAAACCTCACCAGTAGCAACTCGCTTGGAAGTTCCCCGAAATGCTTCCCCCAGAGTCAGCGAAATTGTCACCTCAGTGTCGCGAGTACCTCCGGCGCTGCGGTTCTCGTAGCCAGCGAAATCTTCAAATCCGCCAAAACCAGTAGGCCCGCCGGTGCCGGTGCGCTGGCTGCTGTAATTCCACTTGCTGCTGCGGCTGCTACTACTACCTCCACTGCTAGCTGCGCGCCCCAGCAAGGCATTAATAAATTCGTCAAAACTGCCGTACTGGCTGAAGTCAACGCCACCAAAGTCTACATTCGTAGCGCCCCCGCCCGGCCATCCGCTGGGAGTTGCCGCCGCTTGCTTCCAGTATTGGCCGTATTGGTCGTATTTTTTGCGTTTTTCTGGATCTGAAAGCACTTCGTAAGCTTCGTTTACTTCTTTAAAACGAGCTTCGGCTTCTTTGTTCCCCGGATTCATATCCGGGTGATATTTCCGGGCTAGTTTGCGAAAAGTTTTTTTTATTTCATCAGCGCTGGCGGTTTTGTTGAGTCCCAAAATAGCGTAATAGTCTTTAAAATCTGTTGCAGCCATTAAGTAATCCTCTCTTTATTAGTTATTAGTTGTTAGTTGTTAGTTGTTAGTTGTTAGTTGTTAGAAAGAATAAATCCCAAATTAGCAGGATGGCGAGTTATAGCAACCACGCCTGACGGTGAGGACGTTCTCGCGTTGCACCTCTTCCTTCTTCCTTCTTCCTTCTTCCTTCTTCCTTCTTCCTTCTTCCTTCTTCAAATTATAGGTTATCAAAGTTTTGGACTCGATCGAGTTCGGTTGTTGCTTGCGGGACATCGCAATTTCCGCACCCCGCTGCTGTTGGAGATTTTGAGGAGTGCTACGTCTTCGCGATTTTGGTGTGGCTGCGATAGCTGAGGCGAACCCGGGAAAGCTGCTGCGGTTGTGGGCGCGATCGCCCGTTGGGTTGACTGCCACTGACGATCGATCTTTTTTTTACGGTGCGCCGTGCGATGGCTACGCCCCGGCTTACGCCTACGAACTTTTCTTTCTTTAGCTTTTCGCTCAATGCAAATCCTAGCAGGTTCTCATCAGCAACTCCCGTTCAATCTGCCGCCTTAATTTTGAGAATATTTTACCATAAAGCGTACATTAATTCAACAACCCTTCTGTATATTTTTTTCTTACCCTACTGGTGCTATACTTTTTTATTTTAACAGCACATCTATAGCTTTAAGTCACAAAATATACCAGAATCTATCTGCTGTCTGTTAACTAGAACACACACTTTGAAAAAAATTAAGATAAAATGGTAGCTCAATAACTTGTTAACGTTACGAGGGTGATAACATCATGAATTATTTGCTAAGTTGGCCTTGCGGCTGCTGCGACGATTGGAAAGATAGTTCCGAAAGTTGTGTGATGCTAAGAAACGGGCAGCGCATTTGTCAGTCGTGCTACGATCGCAAATACAAGAATCAGAAGCAATCCGCCAGACGCAGGCGATCGAACATACGCGTATCACCGCAGACCGTAACAGAGACTGTTCCTTATTAATGCGCCTGAGTTTGAATGAAGCCAAATATTTCGACAGCCTTGCACCAACAGTTGCAATTAATAATGAAGTAAAAAAAATATTTTCTTCATCAGTCATCAGTCATCGGTCATTGGTTATCTGTCACTAATTTATTTATTTATCATCAGTCACTGGCTGGCAGATAACAGATTTTAACTTAAAAAACTAATGACTGACGACTAATGACTAATGACTAATAACTAAATGATAGTTCCATCAGGAATCGTGGCGTTTTTCAGAACTACGACAATGCCGCTGCGGATGTAAAAACCTTGGCTCTCGCGGTTGGCTTCTTCCACTCGGTCTTTATTAATGATTTGAACGTTCCGGCCGATGCGGGCATTTTTGTCCACAATCGCGCGACGAATTGTAGTATCTGCACCGATACCGAGGGCGACGCCACCGTGGTCTAAACTCGAATGCCGTTCCGCGTCGGGTTCGTAGAAGTCAGCACCCATAAGCAGGCTATCTTGAATCGTACATCCAGCTTCAATGCGCGCTCGAACTCCCAACACAGAATGGTCAATGCGGCACTGTTTGAGAATGCAGCCTTCAGCAATAATTGATTCCGTCACGTGAGTATCTAAAAGCTTAGTCGGCGGCAAGAAACGCGGGCGAGTATAAATCGGCGCATTTTCATCGTAGAAACTGAAAGGAGGCTTAGGCTGTTTTGTCAGCGCCAAGTTAGCATCATAAAAAGCCTCAATCGTTCCGATATCTTCCCAATAATCGTCAAACAAATAAGCTTGAACGTTGTGGTCTTTTGAAGAATTCGGAATAATCTCTTTACCAAAATCAGTTTGGTTGGGAGATTCTTTCAGGAGTTTAATCAGAACTTCTTTTTTGAAGACGTAAATCCCCATCGAAGCAATGTAAGGACTTTCCTGAGCCTGCTGCGCTGTCAGTCCCAGTTTAGTAGTATCCACCTGCATTTGTTTGAGCGCATCGCCTTTTGGCTTTTCGCTGAAAGAAATAATGCGGCCGTTGTCGTCGATTTTCATCAAACCAAAATCTGAGGCCCGCTTCTCGTCCATCGGCAAAACGGAGAGGGTGATATCGGCATTGGTTTCGCGGTGTCTATCCACAAACTTTTGGTAGTCCATGCGGTAGAGGTGGTCGCCTGACAGAATCAAGTATTCGTCAACGTCCCACTGTTCTAGCAGCGAAAGATATTGGCGAACTGCATCCGCTGTCCCTTGAAACCAGTTGGGGTTTTCCTGAGTTTGCTGGGCGGCGAGTACCTCGACAAATCCCTCGGTGAAGCCAGAAAACTGGTAAGTGCGAGAGATGTGCCGGTTGAGGGATGCCGAGTTGAATTGGGTGAGGACGTAAATTTTGACTATTTGCGAGTTGATGCAGTTGCTCACAGGAATATCGATGAGGCGATATTTACCTGCGAGGGGAACTGCGGGTTTGGCTCGCAGTTTGGTTAGGGGGTAAAGGCGGGTGCCGACACCGCCACCGAGGATGATGGCTAAGACTTTTTTCAAGGAACTTTCTCCCTAGGATCTATGAACTCTCCAAGTCCAGTGTCGGATGGTGAGGGCTTCTTGACAAGGGGGGGAGCGAGGAAGTTTTGAGTTAGGAGTTCAGTCGCTGGCGCTGAAACCGGGTTGTTTAATCCAAATACTTCGTTCAAACCCTCAACAAAACTTAAAAAACGAGGTTTATGAGAGTTGGAGTGCGTCCGGGACTGGTGTTATGAGTTTTGAGTTGTGAGTTAAAATACTCATCGATCAATCATGGATATTTAAAAAAGTTGGCAGTTTTGAGTTGAAATACCTATCAATAAATAAGGGCTGTTTAATGAAAGAATCAGGTTAGGGCTAGAATCAGTTGTCAATTTTGTGAGATAGACTGCAAATTTGTGTGATATTTTGCGATCGGTCGATCGACAAAACTCGATCGAGCGTCTATTCTCTACCAAAAGCTAGATCTCCTAGAAACATCTGCTAATGTAGCCTAAGCCGTAAAAGACAGGAAAATTGTATGCAAATCCAAACGCCGGACTGGGTTAAACACGCGGTATTCTACCAAATATTCCCCGATCGCTTCGCTAAAAGCAAACAGCCGCGCAAACGCCTGCTGCAAAACTTCATCTGGGAAGAATGGCACGAAATCCCCACCCTCCAAGGCTACAAAGGCGGCGACTTGTGGGGCGTGATGGAACAGCTAGACTACCTGCAAGACTTAGGCATTAACGCAATTTATTTCACCCCGATATTTCAGTCGGCCTGCAATCACCGCTACCACACCCACGACTACTATCAAGTCGATCCGATGTTGGGTGGCAATCCAGCGTTTAAAGAGCTTCTAGACGCTGCCCACGCTCGCAACATCAAAATCGTCCTCGACGGCGTATTCAACCACGCCAGCCGCGGCTTTTTCTTCTTTCACGATATCCTCGAAAACGGCCCCCATTCTCCTTGGGTAGATTGGTTTAAAATAGAAGGCTGGCCGCTATCTGCCTACGACGGTAATTTTCCTGCTAATTACGCAGGTTGGGATGGCAATCGAGCCTTGCCGGAATTCAATCACGACAATCCAGAAGTGCGAGAATACATCATGGAAATTGCCGAATACTGGATTAAATTCGGCATTGATGGCTGGCGGCTAGATGTTCCTTTTGAAATTAAAACTCCCGGATTTTGGCAAGAATTTCGAGAGCGAGTCAAAGCAATTAATCCCGAAGCTTACATTGTCGGCGAAGTTTGGGAAGATGCGAGAGAATGGCTAGACGGCAGTCAATTTGACGGAGTGATGAATTATCTGTTTGCGGCGCCGACTATTGCTTTTGCCGCGGGCGACCGAGTAGATTTAGCTCAAATTGAAGGTCGTTCTTACCATCCATATCCGCCGCTGTTTGCTCAAGAGTACGGCGACAAAATCCAGCACGTTTTGGAACTGTACCCGTGGCCGATACAGCTAACTCAACTTAATTTGTTGGCGAGTCACGATACAGCCCGGTTGATCTCAATTGCTGGAGGCGATAAAGCTAGCGTAGAACTAGCTAATTTGCTGCTGTTAACTTTTCCTGGAGCTCCCAGCATTTACTACGGCGATGAAGTTGGTTTACCGGGTGCCCTCGATCCCGATTCTCGCCGCGGTTTTCCCTTAGAAGCTCACTGGGAACTTGAGGTTTTAGATTACCACAAGCAGTTGATAGCTTTGCGGCACAAATACGCTGCCCTCCGCACCGGAGACTACCAAATTATATTTGCTGAGGGAACGGTTTACGTTTTTGCCCGAATTTTGGGGGATGAGGAAATAGTTGTTGCTGTCAATGTAGCGACTGAAGAGGCAAATGTTAGTTTTGAAGCAGCTACTTTGAAATCTCCTCACGAGAAATTGCTGTTTGGTAAAGGTGAGTTTGTTTGGAAAGGTGAAGGGGAAACTCGGCAGTTAGAATTGATGCTGCCGGCGCGATCGGGCTTGATTTTAGGTTCGGATAATTAGTTTAAAATGTCCGCTAAGGTGCAAGGCGCGGATTGCTTTGTTAAGATAGGTTTGTAGTGAGGACTTTAGTCCGCAATCAGAGGACTTTAGTCCCCATTATACCTCTTGCAAAAGTCATTTTAATCAAATTTTGGAACGGGCAAGATGCCCGTTCCACAAGCAAAAATGGTAGCTGTTCAGGAGGGGGTACGAAGTTGATGGGTTTGAGGTGCCATCAGACCTGAAAAATTGAAGAAATAGGTCTAAACTACCTGGTTGAAATGGCTGGAATCCGCACGATCTCGTTACCCCTCTGAACAGTTACCACGGTGCAAGGAATTTTTTGGTTTTAAAACTGGGGACATGGTACAAGCAACTTTGCCCGCAGGAAAATTTGCGGGTACTCATAGAGGCAGGCTGATTGTCAGAGCGAGTGGAGTTTTTGAAATGATGTGTGCCACAGGAAAAGTCAGTCCAGTTCGTTACAAATACTGTAGGGCAATACACCGCAATGATGGCTATATGTATGCGTTTTCCGCTATTGAGAGAGTGAATTGGCAATTAGAGGCGTAGCGATCGACCTTTTTGGCTTATCTTGGGGTGACATCCTCGCCTTTGCCCAAAAACTGCTGGAGAATCTCTCCGGGATCTCTGTCCCAGGTATCGATATGTTGGTAAATTAAGCCCTCTGGATCCAGCTTGTATGTAGAATAGCCGTTGAAGAAGATCCGAGCTTTCCAGGGTACGCGCAGTATCCCGCGAACAGTCCAAGTTGCCACAATAGTATCAGGGGCTGTCTGACTTACGTCGTGCAGGTCGAAGTAAATCTCGGTGAAAAATAGCTGCCCGTGAAATCGCAGAGTCCAAAAGATAATGCGATAGTTGATTTTTCCTTTAAATTTGTTAACAGGGTCTTGAAAAAAAACATCTTTTGTGTAGATGTCGTAGGAAATGTCTTTCTCAAAAAGCGTCGGGAGATCTGCTTTGAGGATATCTACTATTTGTTTGGCTTGCATTTGATATTATTTGAGAGCGCTGGAGCTACCACCTTGTGACAGTATTATCTGTAAGTTCAAATGGATAATCTCGATCGACAACAAGAGCATCCAAAACTTGATAAATCTAATTATATTGTCCGATCCCGCCTTTGGGCCGATCGGGACTTGTGACATCGAAACCTTGGCACAGATTTGACTGAACACCCCCACTCATCTGACATTCTCGCAGAAATCAACGGCGGCAAGCTGTTGATGGTAGATAGCCGTCGCCGAAACGGTCTAATTTTGATTAAAGGCTTCCATGCGGAGTTTGCCGGGCCTGGTGCTGCCGTTGGAGGTGCTTTTGATGCTGACTCGCAGCAGGCGATTCCTGTGGGGGATTTTTGTTTTGTTTGCCCTCTATCTCCCGCAGAAAGACAGAAAGCTTTCGGAATTAGGCGGCATTGGGTGCGGTTAACGGAACAGTTAACGGCAAAGTCTGTAGCTGCGGAACGCGCACAAATGATTTTAACTCAGTTTGAACAATATTTTGATTTGGAAACGGTGGCACAAATTCCCGATCGAGCTTTGGCACTTTTAGTAGGCGTATTTCCCCAAACCATTCGCGCGGCGCGACAGATTGATAATTAAAAATTACATATATCCTGTCCGGCAAAATAATCCCGATAAGTTCGATCGTTCGGACTTCAGTTCTCTCTCGTTTCCTGAGGACTGAAGTCCGAACGATCGAACCAATTTGTTAATAAGTCAAAATCGCAGCGAGGCGATCGCAAGTTCGCACATTTTCGTCGGGAGTACCCACGGTAATTCGCAAACCTCCGCCTGTGTGGCGAATTAAAGTACCTTGAGCTTTTAGCTGCTGCATGATTTGTTGGTGTTTTTGTTCTGCCGATTCGCCCTCAGCAGCTTTCACCCGCAGGTAAAGGAAGTTAGCTGCACTCGGCCAAACTTGCAGTTTTTGATGCTGAGTTAGCGCTGCAATTAATTTGGCTCTTTCTGAGATAGTTTCAGGAATTACTGCTAGCAATAACTGCCGCTGGGCGAGGGCAAACTCTGCTGCTGTTTGCGAGAAACTGGGAAGGTTGTAGGGGAGGCGGATTTTTTCTAAGGTGGCTGTGAGTTCGGGATGGGCGATCGCATATCCGACTCTCATTGACGCTAGGCGAAATGCTTTGGAAAATGTTCGCAAAATTATCCAATTCGGATGTTGGTGCAATCTGTCGGCTAAGGTATTTTGGCTGAATTCAAAATAGGCTTCGTCAATTACTACTAAGATATTTTCGGGCAAACTTGACAGCCATTCTATTTCATTGATTGTTAAAGCATTGGCTGTGGGGGAGTTGGGATGGACGACAAAGACGATGCGGACGGGGGGATTTTGATTTTGGTCTATCGCCCTTTTAGCTGCATTGATGTCGATCGCAAAGTTATCTTCTCGGCGCCGGGCACTGACAACGGGAATCCCCAGGGTGGTGGCGGTAATTCCGTACATGGAAAAGGTGGGATTGGCGACGAAAATTGAGCCTGCGCCGCCCAAGCAAGTAGCGATTAAGAGCGATCGAATTAGTTCGTCGGAACCGTTGCCGACTGAAATATTGTCGGCTGTAATAGCTGTTTTTGGCTCTGGAACCCCCCCTAGCCCCCCCTTGTTAAGGGGGGGGACGTTTAGGAGATCCCCCTTAACAAGGGGGGGGATATTTAACCCTTCGTTGACGTATTGGGCGATCGCTTCTTTGAGTGCTGCGTGCCCTCCGTCGGGATAGCGATTTGTCTCAATTAACTGCTGGTAAGTCCAAGCTAGCTTTTGTTTTAATTCCTCTGGCAAATCATAAGGGCATTCGTTGGTGTCTAGGCGATCGAGTACAATTTCCGAGTGCGCTGATTCTCCTGAAGCGCCGCCCGGATGGGGAGTGTAGGCGGTAAGTTCGGCTAAGTCTTTGCGGATAAAGGGAAGCATGGTATGATTTTTGGTCTGAGATTGTAGATTTTATAATTACGATTTGGTTGGTCACTATTAGGATAATTAGTCATTAGTTTATGATGTCTAGCGTATAAATCCTTGATTGTCATCAATAACTAATAAGCTAATGACTAATGACCAATGACTAATGACTATTTTAATCGCGCCACAAAGCAATTCCGCCCAACAAACCGCTGACATTCGGTACTATTTTAACTTGTGGCGGTAAATCAAAAGCAATTTTTTTGGTATTGCCGCCGCCGATGTAAAGGCGATCGCAATTAAAGAGATTTTGCAGGAAGACGAGGGCTCTTTCCAGACGGCGGTTCCATCTTTTGGGGCCGACTGTATCTAAGGCGGCTCGCCCTAATTGCTGTTCGTAAGTTTCCCCTTTGCGAAACGGGTGATGTCCTAATTCTAGATTGGGTACCAAGATACCATCGACAAACAAACCAGAACCGAAACCGGTGCCGAGAGTAATTACTAATTCTACTCCCGTTCCAGCAATTGATCCCAATCCTTGAATGTCAGCATCGTTAGCCACTCGCACAGGTTTTCCCAATCGATCTTTGAGAGTAGTTGCTAGGTCAAAATCGATCCAAGATGGATCTAAATTGACTGCGGTTTTGATAATACCGCGGGACACGACGCCGGGAAAACCGACGGATACTCGGTCAAATTCGCCTTGTCCGCTGGCCAAAGAGGCTATGGTTTCCAGTATCGGTTCCGGCTTCGGCGGTTGAGGCGTTTCTAAACGGCTGCGTTCCGTTTGGGGTTCACCTTCAGCGTCCAAAACCATAACTTTGATGCCACTTCCGCCAATGTCAACGGCTAAGGTGCGAGTCGATTTATCTTGTTCAGTCATTTGATTTTTGAAACTTGCAAGTTGGTGAGTAGACTTGAGATTTTAGACTTGAGATTTTAGATTTACTCCACACAGGAATCTTGGAGTTTAAACGTTGTCTAAAATTTTTGTTTTTCACGACTTAAGTCGGAGGATTGTATCCATTTTTGGGGATTGTCAAATTTTAATTTTTGAATTTGCAAAAGTTTTGCATTGCTTCCCAAATTTCCGCTAGGACATTTCCCAAAGAATGATCGTCCTCTAGTTCGATTAGTTTCACCCAGGGACGATGCTCTGAAAAACTTCTGCTAGCTTGAATCGGTACGATCGTATCATGCTTGCCGTGCAGAATTAACGTCGGGACTGAGCGCATTAATTTTTCTTCAGGGTATTGAGCCATATCTGTCACAAATTCATAATTCAACGGCAAATAGCGCTGTTCGCCGTAGTGGTAAACTGGCAAATATTTCTCAGACTGCCACTTTTCTAACTGTTGCTGTCCCAACTGTGGCAGCCAATGAGAGAGAAATTGAAAAGCCGGTGCTAACAAAACTATTTGTTTTATTGATAATTGTCGCTGGGCCAGCCAAGCCGCTGTCAGCCCGCCAAAACTAGACCCAATGATGGTAACTTCCCCTAAATTTTTTACATTTTCTACAGATTCGGAGGATTGGGCTTGCAGAAATTCTGTTTCTATTTGGTCTAATTGGCGCGTGAGAGTGAGGCGCGAAAAATCCTTGTGATTGAGATCGGGAGTTTTGAGGTCAATTCCTAGGGAATAAAAGCGATCGCGGAAATATTTAGCCTTAGTTGAATCTGGACTTGACGCAAATCCGTGTAAATAAATGTAACTAGAATCGTTTTGTAGATTCATCCAGAAAATTTGATGAGATTTACCAACTAATTATTTTAACTTAAATTATCGAACTGGCGAGTGCACACCCGACAAGTTTATTTTTTAGTAGGGTGTGCAGTCGGTAGCGGTGTAGATTATTGGGATTTTTGGCTGTTTTGTTTCCGGGTTTTAGCAGCTTCCCTGCGCTGCTGCATCATTTGCGAGAACTGGCTGCGCTGTTCGGGTGTCAGCACTTCTCGCATGGCTAATGTACTTTCAAATTGTACCTCTTCTAACTGCTGCCTCAATCCCATGATTTGGCGGTGTTTGTCGCGCATTTGGCCGACATTTGCCGTCGTACCCGACATCATTGTTTCCAATTCTTGTCTGGCTTGGCGGATTGCTTGCATTCGCTGAGAAACTTGGTCTTTGTAGCGATCGCGAACAGCCTGCATTTTCTGCTTTTGATCGGCGCTTAAATTTAGTTTGTCAAACAGCCCGTTCTCTTTGCCACCAGATCGATTGGGACGCTGGTTTTGGGCAATTGTTTCCGGTTGAGCGGGGCTGGGAGCGGCGGTTGCAGCGGCTGTAGTACCGAGGGTTAACATTAAAACTGCCATAGCCGAAAATTGGCGCATTGACATGAAAAATTACCTCTTTAAGATTAGTTAATTTGTTAGCGGTTCGGTGTCAGCAGTAACAGGGAAATCAAATAAATCTGTTTGTGGGCGATCGCTCATAGTTGCCGTGCGGGAATCGTTCAATACACCCTCCCAATTATTGACCAGAAATGCTTCCAAGTGAGCCGCTTCATCCGCCTGTAATTGTGCGGTAACTAGGACGCGATAGCCCGAAGCAAAAACTAGCAGGCCAGCGAAGATTGCAGCCGGAAAACCCCACTTGGGAAAACCGAGGAATTTTGAGCTTTTACTAGACTCTGTAAATCGCAAATAGCCGAGACCATTTAGCTCTCTCGCCCTGTCATTCCTATCTATTGCTGCTAAAACTCTTTGCTCAAGATCGGGGGTAGCGTCCGGAACTTTTGGGCTATTTTGCTTCAAGAAATTCACTAATCTTTTGTCGCTATTTTCATCGTTCACAGTTCGTCTACCCCCTGTTTTTGCAAAAATTGTCGCATGGCATTTCGGGCATAAAACACGCGAGATTTAACAGTTCCCGCTGGCATTCCCAGGATTTGGGCTACTTCTTTTTGCGGGATATCTTCTAAGTCGTGCAGCACCAAAACACTGCGGTGTTCAAAACTCAATTGCTCCAGTCCTCGCTGCACTAAATCTTGATAGTGCAACTGCATCAAGTCTGATGTGTTATTATTGGGAATAACGCGATCCATTGTTTCTTGATTTTTGAGCTGGGAGTCAAAAGAATGCTGTTTGGCAAATGCTTGTCTTTGGTCGGATGCCACGTTCCAAGTGATGCGATACAACCAAGTTGAAAAGTTTTCCTGGTGCTTGAGTTTGGGTAATCCTTTCCAGACTCGCAGAAATACTTCTTGGGTTAAGTCGTCTAGAAGTGATGAACCGCAGAGTTGGTAAAGGGTTGATCTGACTTTGTGTTGGTAGCGCCCGTAAAGGTGACGAAAGCAAGTGCGATCGCCCTTTAAGCATTTATCAACTAAGTCGGAGTCGGAACAATCATCGATTAAAACATTGGCTGGCACACCTAACACCTGTGAAGTATCCCTCACCTGTTCGTTATCTGAGGGGTTTAGACAGGACAAGTTCAAAAAAGGTTCAATTTGTTTAAAATATTATTTTGAGCATGAATCCGCTTAGAAGGTCAGTAACAGGCAAGATGCCTGTGCCACAAAATTAACAGGCAAGATGCCTGTGCCACAAAAAACAGGCAAGATGCCTGTGCCACAACAGATAAACTCTCTTGTGGAACGGGCATCTTGCCCGTTTTTCATAATTATGAAATACCCTATTTATCGCAGAGTCACAAACTCTTCAGCAGTCGAGGGGTGAATACCGATCGTCGAATCGAAATCTTTCTTGGTAGCTCCCATATTAACGGCGATCGCCATTCCTTGAATAATCTCGCCCGCGTCTTTCCCAACCATGTGCACGCCCAAAACTTTGTCAGTATTAGTTTCAACAACTAACTTGACAAAAGTCTTTTCATCTGCACCTGTCAAAGCGTGAAACATCGGCCGAAACTTGGCTGTGTAGCACTTAATTGAGTCGGGAAATTTAGCTTTGGCTTGTTCTTCAGTTAAGCCGACTGTAGCAGCTTCCGGCTGGGAAAATACGGCTGATGCGACATTTTCGTAACTAATTGCTCTCGGATTGTTGCCAAATTCCGTATCTGCAAAAGCGCGTCCTTCGGCGATCGCAATTGGCGTTAAATTAATCCGGTTGGTGCAATCTCCGACAGCAAAAATGTGCGGTTGATTGGTGCGGCTGTCTTTGGTAACTGCGATCGCACCTTTCTCGGTTTCAACTCCGGCATTCTCCAAAGCCAGTTTTTCCAAATTGGGCGATCGTCCGGTAGCGCACAAAACTGCGTCTACTGTCAAGGTTTCTTCAGATTTTCCCCACAATTTTAACTTTAAGCCTTCAGGAGTTTTCTCTATCCATTCGATCGAGCTTCCTGTGACGAAATTGATGCCGTGTTTAACCATTCCTTCTTGGACGTTGGCGCGAAGTTCTTCGTCAAAGTAGTGCAAAATGCGATCGCGCCGGATGATTTGAGTTACTTCACTTCCCAAGCCATTCATGATGCAAGCAAATTCAACGCCGATGTAGCCGCCGCCCAAAATTGCCAACCGTTTCGGCTGCTCTTTTAACAAGAAGATTTCGCGGGAAGTGATCGCGTGTTCGATGCCAGGAATATCGATTCTATGAGCTTCGCCGCCGACAGCAATTAAGATTTTAGCAGCGGTGTATTTTTTGTCACCAACTTCGACAGTGTGGGGGTCGATAAATTTGGCATATCCTGAGATTAATTCAACTCCGGCTTTTTCGAGGAAGCTGATGTGGAGTTTGCTGAGTCGTCGCACTTCTGTGTCTACAGTGGTGACGAGTTTTTCCCAGTTGAAGCTGGTTTCTACAGGGCTCCAACCGTAGCCGATCGCATCTTCGTACAGGTGCGAAAATGTTGAAGCGTACACCATGAGTTTTTTGGGTACACAGCCGCGAATGACGCAGGTGCCGCCTACTAAGTCATTTTCGGCGATCGCCACCTTCGCCCCGTAGGATGCCGCCCGCTTGGAACTCGCCAATCCGCCGGAGCCTGCACCTATCACAAACAAGTCGTAATCGTATGTCATAATTGTCGCTAGTTGCCTATCTCAGTTTTACGGTTTTTGTGCTTTACTTTTTTTAATGATATCTCAAAAAAAATTTCGTTTTTTAGAGGGAGATTGCTTTACTTTTTGCAGTTGACATGATATCATTTAATAATGGAAATATGTGCATTAAATTTAAAATTACTCACACTCCCATTATTAGAGTATAGCACAAGCAACTGGCAAAAAATATATAAAAATGTAACTATTTTTGGGTGGCCGCTAGGGCAGTTTTATTGCAGTCAAACAAATTAGGTACGTAGTTGCGCTTAAGCGCTCTTTATAATATTAGGAAAGAGTGCAAAGAGCATAACAACGTACATTAGCCCAAGCGCGAGCCGACCTTTGAGCTATACTTTTGGTAGTTTTATATTTCCTATCCTGATAATAAAACTATCCACCTCCTCGAAGTCACGGGGAGAGTTGGGGGAAGTCAAAAATTTACGACTCACTGAAAATTGCTATATTATAGAGATAAATTTATTTGTCGGGCTAGCTTTATGATTGATTGGCTTTTGCTGTGGGGAGTAACGCAAGGAGTCGGCATTCTCGTCAAACCCATCTTAGAAGAGTTGGCAGTAGACGGCGCGAAGGATTTAGTAAAAGATTTTTTTAAAGATTCCCTAAAAAACGTCTTATTTGGCGAAAAAGATCCGCGACAAGTCGCAGGGGGGAAAGCGCTGAAAAAGTTTTTGGAGTTAGTGCAACAGCAGTTAAAAATCAGCGGACTTTCCCCAGAACAGATTAAGCTGTATATTAAAGATGTTAAAAAGTTTATCGGCAACAAGTCAGTTAAGGAAATTTTGGGTAAGGCCTTTGAGAGCGATCGCGAATCCCTCGATGCAGAACTTCTCGAACAAACCTGGACTCAACTAGATTTAGCTGCTTTACCCGCCAGATTTAAGTGGCAAACCATCGCCAATCAGTATCTCGCCGAAGTTCAAGAAATTCTTTTTGACTCAAAAGACTTGCGGGATATCTTGAATGCCCAAAATCTGGATAGCATTCAGAAAAACACTCAACAAATTGCTGGGATAATCCCCGATTTTGATTTGAGGCAATATCAAGAGGCTTTGTGCGAACGTTACAGCAATCTGGATTTAAGCAGCGTCGATAGCAATACCTACGATTATCGCGAAAAGCTGAAAGTTTGGCAAATCTTTATTTTCCAAGATGTGCGCTTAATTTACGAGTCATTTCTGCCCCAAGCTTACGAAATTCCCAAGGAACATCAACGGCGGTTGGAAGATAGCGATCGATTAGAGGCGATCGCACTTGAAAATTTAGAGAAATATCGACGCGGTTATTTTTCACAGCCGATCGTATCCGTGGTAGATGTCATCAATGACAAGTCAAATTATCCCTACATTGTGATTTTAGGCGATCCGGGTGCGGGCAAATCTACTCTGTTACAATATTTAGCATTAACCTGGGCGCGATCGCCTTTAAATAGCGTAACATCTCTCCCGATTCCGCTGCTAATAGAATTGCGGATTTACATTCGCAACGTGGAATCAAAACATTGCCAGAATTTCCTGGAATTTTGCCATAAAGATTCCGGTTTTATTTGTGACTTGAATCAGCATCAATTGCACGAACAGCTTAAAGCCGGCGACGCTGTAGTGATGTTCGACGGATTAGATGAAATTTTCGATTCGGGGAAACGAGAAGATGTAATTACCGCGATTCATCGGTTTACCAACGAGTATCCGCGCGTGCGAGTGATTGTCACGTCTCGGATTATTGGTTACAAACCTCAACGGTTGCAAGATGCCCAGTTTCATCACTTTATCCTGCAAGACTTGAATCCGGCACAGATTCAGGATTTTGTGCACCGCTGGCATGAGTTGACTTTTGCTGATGCTAGGGAAAAAGTGCGAATTTGCGATCGGATGAAAAGAGCGCTAGAGTATTCATCAACAATTCAAGATTTAGCCGGAAATCCGTTATTGTTAACGATTATGGCAATTTTGAATCGCAGTCAAGAATTGCCAAGAGACAGGGCAGAACTTTACAATCAAGCTTCGCGGATATTGCTGTATCAATGGGATGTGGAAAGGTCTTTAGTAGAGGATAGCAGGCTCGATCCAAAAACGATTGATGCTAAAGACAAGCAAGAAATGCTGCGGCGAGTTGCTTGGGAAATGCAAGCAGCACCTGAAGGGTTGGCTGGCAATATTATTAGTGCGGGAGATTTGGAAGATATTCTGACAGCATATCTGAAGAATAAAGATTTTGACCAACCGAGAAATCGGGCGAAGTTAATCATTAATCAACTGCGAACTCGCAACTTTATTTTATGTTATTTGGGTGCGGATAGTTACGGATTTATACACCGGACTTTTTTGGAATATTTCTGTGCATCGCAAGTTGTGAATAGGGTTCAGGCTTTATAACTATCGCTGGATGAGTTGAAAGCAGAAGTTTTTGGCCCGCACTGGGATGATGAATCTTGGCAGGAAGTTTTGTGTTTGATTGCGGGATTGATTGCGGGAAAGTTGACAGGGGAATTGATTCAATTTTTGATTGAGCAAGATGGGGAAGCGCAAAAGTTTACAAATCTGTTTTTGGCGGCGAAGTGTTTGGATGAGGTGAGGGATAGAAAGGTGATTGCTGCTGTTGATAGTCAATTGCTGGAGCGATTGAAAGAGTTAACGAAGTACGACCTCAATTACTATTATGATTTTTATGGAGAAAAGGCAGATTTAGTTAGTAAAATTCGCAGTAAAGCAGTAAGTGCGATCGCTTTTACTTGGAAAGATGACCTGGAAACCTTACCTATCCTCAAACAATGGACTCACTCTAACTATAATTGGAATCTGCAACAAGCAGCAGTCCAAGAAATAGCACGGGGGTGGAAAAATGACCCGGAAACCTTACCTATCCTCAAACAATGGGCTCAATCTGGTGATAGTTTGACTGTGCGACTTGCAGCAGTCCAAGAATTAGCACGGGGGTGGAAAGATGACCCGGAAACCTTACCTATCCTCAAACAACGCGCTCAATCTGATGATAGTTTTACTGTGCGACTTGCAGCAGTCCAAGAATTAGCACGGGGGTGGAAAGATGACCCGGAAACCTTACCTATCCTCAAACAACGCGCTCAATCTGACGATGATTCGATTGTGCGACTTGCAGCAGTCCAAGAAATAGCACGGGGGTGGAAAGATGACCCGGAAACCTTACCTTGGATCAAACAACGCGCTCAATCTGACGATGATTCGTATGTGCGATGTGCAGCAGTCCAAGAAATAGCACGGGGGTGGAAAGATGACCCGGAAACCTTACCTTGGATCAAACAACACGCTCAATCTGACGATAATTTCATGGTGCGATATGCAGCAGTCCAAGAATTAGCACGGGGGTGGAAAGATGACCCAGAAACCTTACCTCTCCTCAAACAATATGAACAAGTCCGCGAATTTGCCGAGAAACAATTGGCAAAACTAGACAAGCTGTGATATAAACAAAAAAAGGAGAAACAAGTTATGACCGTAGCCACTAAAATCCCCCAAGCTTATGCAGAAATAGTTGAGTTTTTTGCTGCTGGTGCCACTCCCGAAAGCATTGTCAACTTTCAACTATCCGAAGAAGCAAAAGAGCATATCGCCGACCTAATTTACGCACACAACAACCAAGATTTGAGCACCGATGAAAAAACAGAATTAGACAATTTTCTGGTAATAGAACATCTGTTGACTCTCATCAAAGCAGTCGCTCACAAACACGTCGTCAAAGAGTAAGTTTTTTATGCCTCGTCCTTACATTAGCGTCGAACTTAGGCGTTTAGTTGCTCTCCGTGCCGATCGCATTTGCGAATACTGCCTCATTGCAGAGACAAACAGAGCATCAGGCTGTCAAGTTGACCACATCATCAGCGTCAAACATGGTGGAGAAACAACAGCCGATAACCTCGCCTATGCTTGTATTTTCTGCAACCTCCAGAAAGGAACCGATTTAGGCTCAATTGTTTGGCGCACTGGAGAATTAGTGCGTTTTTTCAACCCGCGCAGAGATTTTTGGGGAGAACATTTTCGCTTAGATGAAGCTGCAATTCAACCAAGAACAGATATTGGAGAAGTGACAGCAAGAATTTTAGAATTTAATCATAATGAGCGGATTAGAGAGCGACAAGTTTTGATAGAAGTTGGTGCATATCCGTCACCAGCCGCGCAACAACGGATGACTCAGTAACTCAATAAATATCACCCAATCTAGTATAATTAAACCTATATAGTTCTCGGAGACAACCACAATGCAAGTCACAACCGCAGAAATCATTTATCCATCCAGCGACGGTCAACCAATGGCAGAAAGCACAATTCAATACAAATTAATTGTCAAAATCAAAGAAGGCTGCGAATCGCTGTTTAAGAATGACCCAAACGTTTTTGTGGCCGCCGATTTACTCTGGTATCCAGTTGAAGGTAGACCAGACATTTCTCAAGCACCGGATACGATGGTAATATTTGGTAGACCAAAGGGCGAGCGGCCTTCCTATATGCAATTTCTAGAAGAGAATATTGCTCCCCAAGTCGTATTTGAGATTCGCTCCCACAACGATCGCCAAACTAAAATGAATAAAAAACTTTCATTTTACCAGCGTCATGGAGTTGAGGAATATTACCTTTACGATCCAGAAAGAAATGAGTTGGAAGGTTGGCAAAGAATTGAGGGAAACTTAGAAGTTATTGAGCCGATGGAGGGATGGATCAGTCCTAGATTGGGAGTACGATTTGAGTTGGGCGAGGATGGGCTAGAAATTTATCGGCCAGATGGACAAAGGTTTCTTTCTTATGCGGAATTGGAGGAGCAGGGTGAATTAAACCGTCAGCGTGCCGAACAAGAAGCTCAAAGAGCCGAAGAAGCAATTCAAAGAGCCGAACAAGAATCTCAAAGAGCTGAACAAGAACGTCAAAGAGCCGAAAAAGCAGTTCAAAGAGCAGAACGTTTAGCGGCAAAAATGCGCGAATTGAACATCGATCCCGATCGCATTTAAGCCACAAATTGTTTAATTTAGGACTTACTCACCAACACCACAGCAACCGGGTTTTTATCGTTTCTGCGCGCTCTAACGAATTATTTTCGTCAAAAAACCCGGTTTCTGACTACCCGTGCGTAAGTCCCGCAACCGTCCAAACATCGCCCTTCCACCCCCGAAAACCGCTCAGAAGTGTTAACTTAGTAGTAAGTTGTGTCGATCGCACATAAAAACAAATGCCTGAACTACAAACCGAGACCCACCAAGACCTCGACCTGCAAACCACCTCAAAACCCGTCATCCTCGGTCTCAAAGACGTAACCAAAGTCTACGGCATCGGCGACCTCGAAGTGCGCGCCCTCAACGGGATCAGCTTGACGGTAATGCAAGGAGAGTATTGCTCAATTATGGGCGCATCCGGTTCAGGCAAATCTACAGCTATGAATATTATCGGTTGTCTCGATCGACCTACGAGCGGCAGTTACTACCTAGACGGCGTAGATGTCGCCCAAATGCCCGAATCAGAATTAGCCGGAATTCGCAACTTAAAATTAGGGTTTGTGTTCCAACAATTTCACCTATTGGCTCAACTAACAGCATTAGAAAATGTCATGTTACCGATGGTTTATGCAGGCATTCCCTCATCAGAAAGACGCGAACGCGCAGAGGAAGCTTTAACCAAAGTTGGTCTAGAAAGTCGCATGAAAAACAAACCAAATCAACTATCAGGAGGACAGCAGCAGCGCGTAGCCATCGCCCGCGCAATTGTTAACCGTCCCGTGTTGTTGCTTGCAGATGAACCGACTGGTGCATTGGATACAAAAACTACTCAAGAAGTAATGGATATTTTTACAGAATTTAATGAAGCCGGCATGACTGTTGTGATGGTAACTCACGAACCGGAAGTTGCGCGACAAACTCGCCGGGTTGTCTGGTTCCGCGACGGTGAAGTTATTCATAATAATCTGAATCCGGCAGAACTTTCGCACGCGGTGTTTTAAGTATTTTAAACTAAAATAATAGTCTTCTTCAACCTGCGGAGGCAGGTTTTGTTTGTCTCGACGCGGTTTCAACCGCCGTGTCTTATTCAAACCTGCGGAGGCAGGTTTTGTTTGTCTCGACGCGGTTTCAACCGCCGTGTTTTCTTCAACCTGCGGAGGCAGGTTTTGTTTGTATAGACGCGGTTTCAACCGCCCGGTATTTTTGCGGTTTCAACCGCCGTGTCTTTTTACGGTTTCAACCGCCGTGTCTTTTTACGGTTTCAATCGCCGTGTCTTTTTGCGGTTTCAATCGCCCCGTCTTTTTAATGAAAAGCGCTCGGAAAAGCTGCCCAAACTCGATCGACAAAATCTCTAAGTTGCCGAGAGGCGATCGTGCTATCCTTGCGATCGGAGTCCAGAGACTGCAACTGGGTTAACAGCGAAATCACCTCCGTATCCAGCGCCGCCCGAAACAAACTCAGTGGCCACAGCAAATCCGCACCATCCCGCAAATCTGATAAAGTGTATTCTTCCGGCCACCTTTGGGGGAAATCCTTCCCCGAAACCAATCCAACCAACATCAAAGGGCGCACCCAACAAATTTGACGTGCTTCAACCACTTGAATTACCTCTGAATGCAGGCACGCATCTCCACATTCCAAACTAACAATTTGACCAGGCTTAAAGTTCAAACCACAATCCATTAATGCTGACTCTTAATACAGACACAACCAAGCAAAATAAGTGCCGCAACTCTCAACAGCACCAAAAAATATTATATCACAATTAATTAATTCTTCCTTCTTCCTTCGGTCAACCATCAACTACCAACTGCCAACTACCAACTGCCAACTGCCAACTATCAACTGCCAACTATCAACTATCAACTGTCAACTGCCAACTGCCAACTGCCAACTGCCAACTGCCAACTGTCAACTGTCATCAAGAGTTTTAAGAGCCATTTCGAGTTGGGCCGTCAACAATTTTGCTTCTTTTTTACCACTACCACCATTAGCATAATCTGCCACAGAAATCGGAGAACCGATCGCAATTTTAACCCTCGAACGCCATCGAGGAATGCGCGGGCGATAGCGAATACTCATCGGTACAATCTTCACCCCCAAACCCGGTGTGTTCAACTCCGCTTGCATGGCCAAACGAGCCAATCCAGACTTCGCAGGGTGAACTTCACCATCTTGAAAAATTCCACCTTCGGGAAAAATTACCAACATTTGCTTGTCGAGGAGCAATTCCACCCCGTAACGGAGACTGCTAATTGCCGGATGCCGGATATCGACAGGAAAGCCTCCCAAATGTCTGATAAACCAACCTTGCACTCCTTTGACTTCATCAGCAGTTACCATGAACCGCAAATCGCGTCCAGTCACCTTCTGTCCCGTTGAATAGGGCATCATCAGCGCATCCCACCGGGAACGATGCGTCGGGGCTAAGATTACAGGCCCGTCTTTCGGCAAGTGTTCCTGTCCGGTTATCTCAATCTTGCCAAAATAAAACGGTAGGACAATATAGTGACCTAGCGGATAGAACAAGGAGGTTAACCAAGGAGAAACGCGAGAGGTATTAGATGCTACCTTGGCAGGCATTGGCTTCACTAGAGAGGATTTACTGAACTCAACGGCGATCGCGGCAGTATGATGCATGGCAATTACCCTGCTATATCGATATATAGAGTGTGAACTACCCGCCAGCAATCGGAGTACCGATATGCTGGGGGCTTCCCAATTCAATGGCAACAGCCTCGGCGACAGTGGATTTTTGCCCATACCGCTTTGGTCTTACATTGCCTCCAAGGGCAGTAACGCTGGTTCCCAACGTCAATATCCGTAAGCCCTCATTTCTGATATTGACTGCCGCATTAATGTCTCTATCGTGCCGCTTAGAGCAGTGGGGACAATTAAATTCACGAACAGACAGATCCATTTTCGGCAACAACAGTAAAGTCTCAGAACAAAGGTGCGATGACGGAAAAAATCGACCGACTTCTAGGTAGACTTTGCCCTCTGCCTCTGCTTTGTATTTGAGCATCGTACAGAACATTCCCCAGCCAGCATCACTGATGGATAAGGCAAGGTTATGATTCTTTACCATGTTCTTTACTGCCAGATTTTCTACGACAATGACTTGGTTTTTATCGACTATCTTACGGGATAGTTTATGCCGGAAATCTTCTCGAACTCTAGAGATTCTGGCGTGGACTTTGGCAACAGCCAATTTAGCCTTGCGCCGCTTGTTGGTAGTTTTGTCCCGTTTACGACATAACTTACGCTGTTTGCGCTTCAGGTTGCGCTCGTGTTTTCTCAGATGTCGAGGATTTTGGTATTTAGAGCCATCAGATGTAACAACAAAGTCAAGCAATCCGAGGTCGATACCAATGGCTTTGCCGTCTTTGTTTGTAGCGGGCTTGTCAATACCATCCTCCATCAGCAATGATGCGTAGTAACGACCATCAGGCATCTTAGACACCGTAACCGTCTTCAAACTACCCACTAATTCGCGATGAATTTTAGCTTTAACCACTCCAAGATTACCCGGAAATTTAATCTCGTCATTTCCCAAAACTTTAACGTTCTGTGGGAACTGAATCGATTGTTTTCCGTGACGTTTTTTGAAAGTTGGGTATGCTGCTCGACCATCAAAGAAGTTGATAAACGCTTGAGACAAATTCAAAACCGAAGACTGAAGGCATTGAGAATAACAATCTTTGAGCCATTCAAACTCAGTTTTCCAGACGGGAATCTGTTTCTTCATCGTGAAAGCAGAAATACCTTTCCCAGTCTCTTTGTAGGTTTGGGACATGGTAGCCAATGACTGATTCCATACCCAACGGACACAACCAAAAGCTTGCGCTAGATGGCTCTGTTGTTCAACGCTTGGATAGATTCTGACTTTGACTGCTTTTAACACGATATTATTTATCACAATCGGCATACCTATGATAATACAGGCACAAAGAAAAGGGTGAAGATTTGCTCATCTCCTCATCCACCCAACCGCCCGCCACCGAGCGACGAAGAGTCAGATTCCGGTGGGGTGAAATCGTCGCAAAGCTCGCCTTTCATCCATCGCGGGATAACGGTACTCCGTTTCGCGCGATGGATTCCCGTCTGTTCTAGCTAAAGATATGTTGCTTGGCAAATCTTTAGTCTTTCGATGGGGACACTTTTGCTATTGGCCTTTGCCTCCGCAAGCGATCGCACCCAAAACAGATAATCTGTAAGCAGGTAAAATACGATCCCAGCCGACAGCACTACCGCACAGCCGTCAAGGGATTTTAGATTTTAGACTTTAGATTTATGCCACAGATTAATCTGGGAATTGGAGCTTTGGTCTAAAATCTGGAGTTCACCGCGACGAGTGTCGGCAAGCAAGTATCCGTTTTTAGGCGGGGTCAACCGCCGAGAAAGCTCGATCGGGCAATTACCGATCTATTATTTCAGTTAAAGAGCCAAGTTAGACTAAACATCGGCTATGGGAGAGTAAAAAACTTTACCTGTTAAATTTGCCGGCGGGCTTCAAACCAAGCAAGCAACTGATCTCGACAAACAGACTCCATAATACCGCCGAGCACCTGTAAGCGGTGACACGAAGGCGCGCTATCTGGAAGATTAGCCACCGTCCGAATTGTGCCAGTTTTCGGGTCATCTGCTCCGTATACCAGCAAACCGATCCGAGCTTGTACGATCGCACCAGCGCACATCGGGCACGGCTCCAGCGTCACGTAAAGCGTGCATTGATTGAGATGCCAGTCTTGCAAAACCTTGCCCGCCGCCCGCAGCGCCAAGACTTCAGCATGAGCAGTCGGATCGCAGTCTCGCTCTCGCCGATTTTGCGCTTCGGCAATCAATTTGCCAGCACCGTCAACAATGACAGCACCCACTGGCACTTCGCCCGCATCACCGGCTGCTCGTGCCAGTTCCACAGCCCTACTCATCCAGTGTCGGTGAATAGCATAATTAGAATCACTACTACACAACGGCTCTGTTGGCAAATTCACGGTATACCTAAGTATCTGAAAACACTTAATATAATCTTATTTATCCACTTGCTGTGGAGAGAAGTAAGTGCGATCGCTAAGAAAACAAGTTTTTTACGGAATTCATGGCATACTTACCTAGCTGAAAACACTTAAGATCGAGAAATAAAGTTACACTACAGCCCCATCCAGAGTAATTTTGAATTATGGACACCACCCTGATTAGCACTGAAGTTGTTGAGCTGTTGTCCCGGATTAGCCGCCAAAAGCTCCGCGAACAAGATATCACTCCTTTGGTAGTGTTTGTGACTGCTCTGATTTCCATCCTGCGGGGAGTGATGATTATCGACAGGACGATCGCAGTTGAAGAAGAAGAACGGCTGCAAAAGACTCTCAAAGCCTTTGCCAGCGGCGATCCACATCGGATAGAACTAATTCAGCGCCTTGTCAAAGGAGTCTCCAAACAGCAGGTTTACTTCAACCCCACGGAACTGCTAACCCTGACAGCTTTCTTCTCAGAATCAGAAAAGCTGTTGCTCATCGGTTCCGGCTACGAAATGTCAGCGGTAGACGGACACATCGATTTGAGGGAGCAAATGTACTTACAGTCGATCGGCAATCGGCTCGGCCTCGACTCCAGACACATTGCAGTCGTAGACACTTTATTTACCAAAGAAGGAACCCTCAACCAAGAAGACTTTGCCGAAGTTAAAGCTTTACTAGCTCCCAGCGAATTTGAGTCCCGCGATCCGGTATTTGCCAAAGCAGCAAAGCACCTGCTGTCTCTGTTAACGCGCAAATAATGCAACGCAAATTATTTGCTGCGTCAAAATTTGAGACTGTTGGGATGGGAGACGGGAATTGCGCGCTCTTGTATTAAAAACCGGGTTGTTTAACCGGCAACAAGAGCGCTTCACAGTTGATTTGGGGAAGTCGGTTTGGGCCACGAGTCCCGCTTAATTTTTTTTCCCAAGAGTCGATCGACCTTCGTATCCCATTGAACCGAATCCGTCTAAAATCTAAGGAATGAGAATTAAATAACTTACAATTTTAATTATTGTGGGATGGGCGTCCCGCCCGTCCTTTATAGACGGGCGGGACGCCCATCCCACTTTTAAGAGTGTAAATTATTTAATTCGCGATCCTAAAAGCGAATTATTCCTGCATCGATCGCCCCAGCTCGCTCTCAAATCTCAACTTAACCCCGCATCAACGGGTACCTTGCCCCCGACGCTGTTGAGCGAGTGGATGCTCCCCCAAATTTAGACCAAAGTTCCTACTCCGGTGATTCATCTGCCGAGTAAATCTAAAATCTAAAATCTAAAATCTAAAATCGACTGATTGATTATGCAAATTGAATGGCAAACCGCCAAAACCTACGAAGACATTCTCTATCAAAAAAGTGGCGGTACCGCCAAAATTACCATCAATCGACCTCACAAACGGAACGCTTTCCGTCCCAAAACCGTGCAGGAATTGTGCGATGCCTTTACTGATGCCCGTGAAGACACAAAAATCGGCGTTGTCCTCTTCACCGGTGCGGGGCCTCATACAGACGGCAAATACGCCTTTTGTGCCGGCGGCGACCAAAGCGTGCGAGGTTCTGCGGGATATGTAGACGAAGGTGGCATACCCCGGTTGAACGTGCTCGACTTGCAGAAGTTGATTCGATCGATGCCCAAAGTTGTGATTGCTTTAGTTGCAGGATATGCGATCGGCGGCGGTCACGTTTTACACTTAATTTGCGACTTGACGATCGCTGCTGACAATGCTATTTTCGGGCAAACTGGCCCCAAAGTCGGCAGTTTCGACGGCGGTTTCGGGGCCAGCTATCTCGCCAGAGTTGTCGGCCAGAAAAAAGCCCGAGAAATTTGGTTTTTGTGCCGTCAGTACAGCGCCCAGCAAGCTCTAGAAATGGGTTTAGTCAACTGCGTCGTACCCGTCGAACAACTCGAACTTGAAGGGATGCAGTGGGCCCAGGAAATTCTGGAAAAAAGTCCGATCGCGATCCGCTGTTTAAAATCCGCTTTTAATGCCGACTGTGACGGTCAAGCCGGTCTCCAAGAACTGGCTGGAAATGCCACTTTGCTGTATTATATGACCCAGGAAGGCGCCGAAGGCAAACAAGCCTTTTTGGAAAAACGGGAACCCGATTTTAGTCAATATCCTTGGCTGCCGTAGCTCGATCGAGAAATAAGTTTTGGGATTCCCTCATTCAAGCTACAGATATTATTGATTGCTGTGAGTTGAATGACCCGAGTTTAGTCGATCGTCCAAAAGTATCAGTATGGATACCAATTGCCAAAAAGAATGAAACTGCTTTGCCAGATCCAAATCATAATAGATAATAGTTATCAGTGATTTCCCAATCGCCAATCGAAAATGATACAATCTGTCCTGTTGCCGACGGACTAAACCGAGACTGCTGCTGATTTTTCGGTTAATGTTGTGCCTGTTAACTGGCAGGCGTTGCGTTCAGAAACAGGAACAGCGGTCTCATGCGGAGTCGCAGTCTGTTCTTGCCACAGTTCAATTTCTGTGATGTTTTCCCAAGATCCCCCAAAAGGCGAAACTGCCAAAGAACAAGCTTTCCACTGACTTTGCACCGGCACGGTCAACAGAGCACAAATTCCTCCGCGTCTCCCCTCAGGGGTATAGTGGCGGCAGTGACGACAAGCAGAAATTAATGGGGTTTTCATAAAAGTGTTGGCGGAAATCAGTTTCATCTCTAATTCTCCTGTGTAGAGCTAGGAGGTTTTAGAGCATCCCAGCCCTTATCCTGTCTGGGTTATAGCGATCCCCGAAGCATAATAAACCTTAATGATTTATTTATAATCTTGTTATATATAGAAACAATCACCTCAGTCCTTCCTCATTTTGTAGCGAAAAAGACAGGTTAAAAGTTTATAAAGGGTCAGGGATCAAGCAAAAGGACAAATACGGAACGACTATGAGATCTTCTAAATAAACGGTTGCTCCGATGCCAAAATCTGCTGAGAGTCGGGTAAGCAGCCTCCGGGACACAGTAAGAATTAAGGTTTCAGTTGACAGTTGACCAGGGACAGTTGACAATTAACAGCGACCTCTACCTGGAAGGAAGAGGATTAGAGTAATGAATCGTCTTCTTTTAATTTATCAAGGGCGATCGGGCTTGGGGCTTTAAACCAATTCTTTATGGTCAAACGAAAATGAAAACAGAGCAAATGGCGATCGACACTTCGGGCCCAAAGGCAGCAGTTGCCTTGACACCAAAAGCAGCTAATCCTAGAATAAGCAAGTTTTAAAGCTTCTTGTTGATAAAAAAAGTTCGGCAAGCGGAAAACGAGCGAGTCTTTAGACCTTCCATGAAAGCGGCACGGGCGGTTCAAACCGCCGTGAATCTTTCTTGATTTTTAAAATTTTTAGCAGTGTAAAAAGGGCTTTTGCCGTTACACTCTATTGTTGGGATGAATACACAGGTGTAAACCTGGGAAGCAAATGCCTACCATATATTCAAGGTACGCGGGGACTCCACGGAACCAAGGGCTAAGCCCCTTAAACGCTTGAGGAGCTTGCTGAAAGGCAAGGATAGCAGCCCACCATTTTTTGGCAAGAGGATTGCGCCCAAGAACCCTAGTAATAGGGATATTAAGAACGAAATTTCTTAAGAATCTCAGTCGCCAAGAGCGCTGAGAGTGTCAACTTTAGAATCAAAACATTAAAATCAATTCAGAGGCGGTAGGAGTTTTGCTAATGAGTAAGCGTTCTTCAGTGGAATCCCCAAGTCAATCCTCATCAACCCCAATCAAACCTGCTTTGCAAGCAGTCCTCGGGTGTTTGGATGTCAACCTAGAAGCAGAACTGACAACATACAGAAGACACAGGCGGCGCGCCGAACAGTGGGTGTCGCCATCAGTTCGCAGCGGCCAGCCAACAGCCACAACCGAGCCACAAAAAAGCCAAAACCTACCGCAGGCTGCGGAGGAAGCCCAGCAACCGCTGTCGCTGCCCCTATCCCTTGGCGGCGTCCAGGGCGATTCCCCGCTAGCAACTACCGTGGGTGGGACAAAAATATCTAGCAATACCTTTGCACCCAACAATTATCTCGAATCCAGCGAAAAACTGATCGAAAGTTTGGACGAAGCAAAAGCTGAGCCTGCCCAAGAACGCAGTTTGGCCGCGAGTCTGTTAACTCCCTTGGGACTGAGTTCGATGTTGCTGTTTCTGTTGTCGTGCACAGCTTTGGGTTATGCAGTGATGCACCCGTCAAGTCTGGTTAAAATGGCAGGCCTGAACCGTTTTCTCGATCGCACAACCCCCTCTACTAACGAAAGTCCGGCAGCTACAACCATAGATAGCAGTAGCAGCAGCAAGGAACTGCCGAAAGCTCCAAATCTGGCATCCAAAGAATTTGTCGAGCTAGATTTGAACACTCTCAGCAACGTCAATCCCACAACCAGCCCCATTGCTTCCCCGTCGCCCAAAGCATCAATCCCCCCCAATCCGCCAGCACCTCCTGCCCCCATCGGCGCTGTCCCAATTCCGACAGAAGACGGCAACCCGGCCAGAGGTAGGGAACAAGGACTCAACAATATTAGTACCGCTTTGCTTCCCAGTCCCAGCCCCAGCGCCACCCAGACAGTCCCGACACTGCCGACACTGCCTCCCACACCCTCCCCAGCCCAGCCAGCCGCCGCATCCCCTGCCACAGCAGCCCCGACAGCCACAGCAGCCCCGGCCGCAGCAGCCCCGCTAGGAAGACCGACACGGGCTAGCGACGGCTTTTACTACGTTGTCACCGATTACACCAATGAAAAAGCGCTGCAACAAGCCAGAACCGCAGTTCCCGATGCCTACGTGCGGAACTTCTCAAAGGGTGTCAAAATTCAAATGGGGGCTTTGAACGATGCTGCCTCAGCAGAACGTTTGGCAAAGGAACTCCAAGCCAAAGGGATGAAGCCGCAATACTATCAGCCGTAAACTCGTTCAACAGTTGACAGTTGACCGCTTGACAGTTTGACAGTTTGAGAGCGACTTCTACCCTTAAGTCCGAGGATTGGAGTAATGAATAGTCTGATTTTAATTTCTCCCGAGCAGGCGGGCGGGCTTTCAACCAATTATTTCTGGTAAAGGTTCAAAAACTTTAACTAAATTGTTAGACAAAGCTAGACAATGATGAATGTTTTGTCTAACACAAAATTGGTTTTTTAAGTCAGACAAGTTCCCACACAGAATGCAAATGTAGACGCCCGATCCAAACCTTACGCTGACCAGTCAATCGATTTGAGATTTTAAATTTTAGATTTTAGATTTGCTGACAGCGCAGTGAATCTGGGAGATTGAACTCTTAGTCTAAAATTTGGGAATCGACCCTGACGCTCGCGTTGGGGGCTTGTACCTATTTTTGGGCTGGTCAATCGAAAATCGCAAATAGTATTAATTTCAAATCCTAAATCGAAAATTTAATAAATCGGGAGATAGGTAAAATGGGATTATTCGATCGCCTGTGGCGAGTGATTCGAGCCAATATTAACAGTTTGGTCGGAGCAGCCGAAGATCCAGAAAAAATTCTGGAACAAGCTGTAATGGATATGCAGGAAGATTTAATCCAGCTCAGACAAGCCGTAGCAGGAGCGATTGCCGCTCAAAAACGCACCGAACGCCAGTGTTCCCAAGCTGAGTCCACAGCCGCAGAATGGTACCAGCGGGCGCAGCTAGCTTTGCAAAAAGGCGAGGAAAATTTAGCGCGGGAAGCTCTGACGCGCAAGAAATCCTATCAAGAAACGGCAACGGCGATGAAAGCCAGTCTCGGACAGCAAAACGCTGTGGTTGCTCAACTTAAAGAAAATATGCGATCGCTCGAAAGTAAAATTTCTGAGGCAAAATCAAAAAAAGATATGTACATTGCCCGAGCTCGATCGGCCAAAGCGTCAGAAAGGCTCCAAGAAATGATGGGAAATCTCAGTACCGGCAGTGCTTTGAGCGCCTTTGAAAAAATGGAAGAGAAAGTTATGCAGCTAGAAGCTCGTTCCGAAGCCATCGCAGAACTTGGAACAAACGATTTAGAAAAGAAGTTTCTCTCTCTCGAAGCTGCCGGCGATGTCGATGCCGAGTTGGCGGCGATGAAAACACAAATGCTTCCGAGCAAGAATACACCAAAATTGCCGTCGGGCGAGCCACCCACATCCTAAACCCCACTCAACACAACAATAGTTGGGATAATTGGCCAAACTTCTCAACAGATGGCCCATCAGCGTATTGGGGAATTCCCGGATCGAAGTTAAACTCAATAGATAGGTGCATCAATTAGCTTGGCTGCACCACTGACTCGATCGCTTTAAACTGTATTTACTATGTTTGCAAAATTGCTTCATGCTCGATCGCACTAAAAATCTGACCAACTGAGTCTCACCATCGCGGGCTAACGCTATCAAGCCTGCTTTGGGCCTACTTCGTACACCTCACCCAGGAAAAATAGCATTATGGGATTATTTGACCGCATTAGCCGAGTCGTCAGAGCCAATCTTAACGATATGGTCAACAAAGCTGAAGACCCGGAAAAGATTTTAGAACAATCCGTTACGGATATGCAGGAAGACTTGGTGCAGTTGCGTCAAGCCGTTGCCAGCGCGATCGCCACTCAAAAACGCACCCAGACTCAGTACAATCAAGCTGAATCCCAGTCTAACCAGTGGCAGCAGCGCGCTCAACTCGCCCTGCAAAAAGGAGACGAGACTTTAGCCCGCGAAGCTCTAGTACGCAAAAAGTCTCACGCTGAAACGGCTGCTACGCTGAAAGCGAGTCTGGAACAGCAATCGGGTCAAGTGGAAAGCCTCAAACGCAACTTGATCGGTTTGGAAAGCAAGATTTCCGAAGCCAAGACGAAGAAGGATATGCTCAAGGCGAGGATTTCTGCTGCTAAGGCTCAGGAACAGCTCAACAATACCATTGGCACCTTGAATACTGGCAGTTCAATGGCAGCTTTCGAGCGCATGGAAGAAAAAGTTTTGCAGATAGAAGCCCGCGCGGGAGCTTCCGCAGAGCTGGCGGCTGGCGGGAGCAATTTAGAGGAACAGTTCCGCTTGCTTGAAAGTGGTGGCGATGTTGACGACGAGTTAGCTCAGATGAAGGCTCAACTGAGCGGAGGTTCTGTGTCTCAAGGTCAATTGCCGGCTGCGGGTAAAACTGCTGCGGCTCCTAGTAGCTCGGAGTCGAGTCCGGTGATTGACGCGGAGTTGGAAGAATTGCGATCGCAGCTCAATAAAATGTAGTAATTTCTATCAAAATTCACCGATTTCTCAGATAACCCCGCCCAACAATGGGTACCAGCCCCCGACCCTCGTTTAGGGTCGAGTTCAAAATTTTAGACTAAGGTTCAAGCTCCCAAATTGCATGAGAGAGTAAATCTAAAATCTAAAATCTAAAATCCAAAATCTAAAATCGACTGATAACTTTGATAGAACGCTCCGCCTACCTACAGCGCTAGCTTGGGTAAGTCGGAGCTTTTTTCTGGATTTTTTAGCAAATCACAAAAAATATTTTTTGTCAAGTATATTTATGTTGAATTTAATGACTTAAGTCTTAAACAAAAGTGATAAAGTTACTTTAATCTTTGTAATTGCGCCAGGAACCCCTGCTCGTAAGTGTAAATAACTATCAATTATTATTAATCAATGATGCCCCTGCCACATTCCAGAGGGTTTTGTAAAATCAAGTTTTTTAGCGCAATAGCACTTGGTTGTTCAATTACAGCTATTTGCTTCGCATCGTCAGCAGCTCAAAGTGTTGGCGATCCGATCGTTGCTGGTGAATCAGGCGGGCGATCGCCTTTTGTTAATAACAATTTACAGTCTCAATTAAAACTTAATCCAGAAACAGCAGACGATCGCGATCGACTTTCTGGCGATTTATACTCAGGCTCAGAATTAGATAGATACAGTAAAGAGCCAGAAACCGACATCCCGGAATTTGCAGCAGCAGCGCCAAGTCAGGAACCTGAAACTCTCGCCCAATTGCCCAACCGAGGAGACAACCGACAAGAAATTCCCATTCCCAATCCTGTACTGCCAAATCCGGCTCCCCTCCCAGAACCCGCGCCAAGAAAGCCCCTACCTCCGATAGAACAGCTTTTGCCACCCGTCCCCGTACCGAGACGGACTGAAGAATTGCCGAATATTCCGGTACAATAACGGTCGATCGATGTGAAGTAGTTGGCAGTACCGTCTTTAGCAAACAAGAATTAGATGCTGCACTCAAAAACTTTGTAGGCCGCCCGCTGACTTTCGCCGAACTGCTGGAAGCTCGTTCTGTGGTGAGCCAACTCTACATCAGCAAAGGTTTTATCACTTCGGGTGCACTGCTGGAAGCTCGTTCTGTGGTGAGCCAACTCTACATCAGCAAAGGTTTTATCACTTCGGATGCCCTGATTCCCCCACAAACCCTTGCGGTTTTCCACTGTCGCCCGGGGCGGATGCTCGCGGTAGAACTCGGGTTTCGGCGCTGAGACTGTTTCAGGATTTTACTCAGCGGGGAGAGAGGGATGTCTTGGCGGCGCGATCGCAGTTCAATCTGGGAGTCTCAGCATTTGGCGCTACCGCGAGCAACAGGGAGCCTGACGGTCAATTTTTGACGTGGCGCGGTCAATTGCAGTACGTGCGGTTGTTGGCTCCCCAGACGCTGCTGGTTGTGCGCTCCCAGGCGCAGTTGGCAATCGCTGAGCTTTTGCCGATCGAACAATTTGGTTTGGGCGGCCCGGATACAGTGCGGGGCTACCGTCAGGATGCAATGCTTGCGGATAACGGACTTTTTGCTTCCGCCGAGTTGCGGTATCCGATTTTGCGTACCGGGGACAAAAAAGGTATTTTGCAGGTGACGCCGTTTGTGGATGCTGGCAATGTTTGGAATAGCGGGGGAAGGGTGGCTCTGGAAGCAAATACTCTGCTATCAGCGGGATAGGGCTTGCGGTGGCAGTACGGCGAGAGGTAGAATTCTCGGTTCGGCTGGGGCATTCCTTTGATTGGCATCAAATCGGGCGAGAGGAGTTGGCAAGAGCGCGGGCTGTATTTTTTCGTAGAATTCAAACCTTTTTAGGAAAATAGCCGTTCTGCCCTTAGCGGAACTGAGTAATTTGGCTATATAGTAATAAGTATCATTTGGCACTCATCTTGAGGTGCCAAGAGTGCATTTTACTGAAAATTTTTACATTAAACTATGTCTAAGGTGCGGTTACTGGTTTTAAGTTCTTTTGCTTCCGGTTTTGGTTTTTGCTCAATCATTTTGGCGATGTTTACGATGATTTACGGGCTGTCGTTTACGTCTTTTTTTGTGTTTGTTTTAACCTTGGTATTCTTTGGAATCAATATGGTGTTTGCTTTGCATTATTACACATCAATCACTAAGCAGTTGAATGTGAAAAGTAAAAGGAAAGCTAGAATTTAGCGGTTGTGAAGCAGCAGCGGATAAAGGCATGGAGAGCGGGAGCATCTCATTTTTTGATTTGTATTGCTGTCGGGAAATCGCGAGTTTTATATAGATCGCGAGCTTGGACAGCACTAGAAAAAAAGCTTTTTACCAAAATGAGATGCTCCCTGGAGAGTTCTTGATATAATTTGAATGGAATCAGAAAAACGCCTCTAGGTTAGGACAATTATCTAGCTGCTGTAAATCATAATTATTGTAGGTCTAATTATTTAGGAGGTGCGATCGTGGTCATTGCTCAAACCAACCCGCCAAACCTTGCTTCAGATGCAACAAAGACTAGCTTCACTCCTGATGAATACCGGGCCATGGAGGAAACCGCCGAAGAACGTCACGAATATTGTAACGGAGAGATTATTGCTATGCCCGGAGGTTCAGAAGTCCACAGCGCGATCGCCTGTAACTTGTTAATTCACTTGGGATTTTTGCTCAGAGACACCGATTTTCGCTTGTATAACAGCGATTTGCGGGTTTGGATTCCCGAATATAACTGCGGAACCTACACTGATTTGATGGTTGTCAATGGGGAACCGGAATTCCATGGATCTCGCACGGATGAAATTCTCAATCCTTTACTGATTGTCGAGGTTCTTTCGCCCTCTTGTGAATATCTGCTGGTCAGTCAAGCTGAACCATATATTGAACAATATCACAATCTCGATCGCCCGTCGGGCGATCGCTGGCAATGGCAAGTGTACGATCGGGTTGAAGGGGCGATCGTCCTGCACAGCTTAAATATAGAACTGCCGATGGCTGAAATTTACCGCCGGATTAGTCTTTAAGGGCGATTTATCTAGCTTTCTTATCTGTCATAGGTTAGCAGCAGAAGTTTTATGAAGAAGGATATTGAGAACGAAATGGAAGACGAATTACTTGCTGAGTATGACTTTACTCAGATGAAAGGAGGTGTTAGAGGTAAGTATGTTGAGCGATATCGTGCAGGGACAAACTTAGTGCTTTTAGATCCAGATATTGTGCAAGCTTTTCCCAATGATGCATCAGTGAATGAGGCATTGAGGATGTTAATCGAGATGGTAGCATCTCTGTTTTGCATTTATAGTGCTGTCCCCGCTCGCGTCTGCTACCAATCGCGAGCGGGGACAGCACTATAATAAAAAAAATGCTTTTTGCAAAATTGAGATGCTAATCCAGATTGCACAGCGCCAGCAGTCAAATCACGAAGAAACTAAACTTTTATGACGCGATGTCAGGAGATTGTGCGATCGCTCAGATTCTTAAAATCCCGAAAAAGCGATCGCCTCTGGGTTAGGACAATTATCTAGCTGTAAGTCATAATTATTTAAGGTCTAATTATTTAGGAGGTGCGATCGTGGTCATTGCTTCAACCAATCCGCCAAACCTTGCTTCAGATACCACAACTCGCTGCACTCCAGATGAATACCGGGCGATGGAGGAAACCGCCGAAGAACGTCACGAATATTGTAACGGAGAGATTATTGCTATGCCCGGAGGTTCCCCCGCTCACAGCCGTATTGCCGTAGACACTACGACTTTTCTCAATGTGGCTCTCCGAGACACCAATTTTCAAACCTATAACGGCGACTTGCGAATTTGGATTCCTAGCTTCAATCACGGAACTTATCCCGATGTTATGGTAATTGATGGCGAACCGGAATTCAATGGATCTCGCACGGATGAAATTCTCAATCCTTTACTGATTGTCGAGGTTCTTTCGCCCTCTACCGAAGCCTACGATCGAGGTGAATGTGAATATCTGCTGGTCAGTCAAGCTGAACCATATATTGAACAATATCACAATCTCGATCGCCCGTCGGGCGATCGCTGGCAATGGCAAGTGTACGATGGGATTGAAAGGGCGATCGTCCTGCACACCTTAAATATAGAACTTCCGATGTCTGAAGTCTATCGCCGGATTAGTCTTTAAGGGCGATTTATCTATCTTTCTCATCTCTCCACACACAAAAACCGGGCAACTTCACAGCTACCCGGCAATCTAAACTTTAGACTTCAGATAAATCTAAAATCTTCAACCTAAAATTATTAAACAGCGACAGTCTTCTTAGCAGAAGAGCTCAATTCGCCCTTTGCATACTTAGCTGCAAAATCGTCCAAAGACATTTGCTTGATCTTTGTACCGTGACCGGCGCAACCGAAAGAGTTGTAGCGATCGCTACAAACCTTCTGCATATACTTGATCGACGGCTTCAAGAAGTGGCGCGGATCGAATTCATCTGGCTTAGCAAACAAAGCTTCGCGCACCGCAGCGGTAATCGCCAAACGGTTGTCAGTGTCGATGTTGATCTTGCGAACGCCGCACTTGATGCCTTTTTGAATTTCTTCGACAGGTACGCCGTAGGTTTCGCGGATAGTGCCGCCGTTGCTGTTGATGATTTCCAGCAATTCTTGGGGTACAGAAGATGAACCGTGCATTACCAAGTGAGTATTTGGCAGGCGGCGGTGAATTTCTTCGATGCGACTGATTGCCAAAATTTCGCCAGTCGGTTTGCGGGTGAATTTGTAAGCGCCGTGGGAAGTGCCGATCGCCACTGCGAGAGCATCAACGCCGGTTTGCTCGACGAAATTAACAGCTTCTTCAGGATCTGTCAGCAATTGATCGTGGGAAAGCGCGCCTTCAAAGCCGTGGCCGTCTTCTGCTTCGCCCATCCCTGTTTCCAGAGAACCCAAGCAACCCAGTTCGCCTTCAACGCTAACGCCGATCGAATGAGCAACTTTCACCACTTCGCGAGTAACTTCAACGTTGTACTCGTAGCTGGCGGGAGTCTTAGCATCCGCTTCCAAAGAACCGTCCATCATTACGCTGGTGAAACCTTGGCGCATGGCAGAATAGCAAGTGCCGGGGGCATTGCCGTGGTCTTGGTGCATGGAGATGGGGATGTGAGGATAGGTTTCAACTGCTGCCAAAATCAAGTGGCGCAGGAAATTTTCGCCAGCGTAGGAACGAGCGCCGCGAGAAGCTTGCAGGATCACAGGGCTGTTGGTTTCGTCAGCAGCGCGCATGATCGCTTGGATTTGCTCCATGTTGTTGACGTTGTAAGCCGGTAGGCCGTAACCATTTTCAGCCGCGTGGTCGAGCAGCAGTCGCATAGGTACAAGCGCCATAGATATTCCTCCTAATTATTTGTGTTTCTGGACAGTGGATTTTGAACAAGCTGAATTCTTACGATAATCTTAAGACAATTTGTTGCCGATCGCGCATTATGTTTCCAGATTTCAATTTAGGCTTAAAAAATCCACATTGCCCAAAACTAAATTCGGGGCAATCCCGCTGGGATTGCCCCGAATTCCTTGTTAAAGCTAGAATTCATTCTGCCTTTTAGTTTCTACCTTGTGCCTGAAAAAATGGGTCGCCCGGGATTTGAACCCGAGACCAATCGGTTAAAAGCCGAATGCTCTACCGCTGAGCTAGCGACCCGCGAAAACATTGTTACCGCACACAATTTCTAATAGTAGCACCCATCATTTCAAATAGCAAGTGTTTTTCAAAAAAAAGTTGCAGTCATGCGAACCAGCATCTCGCAAGTCGCTCCCGGCTGCAAATAAATCAAGTGTTCGCCAGTATTGAGGGCATTTCTAGGAGCCGTCCAAGGTTCCAAACAGTAAAAATCCTTGCCTTTCAAAGTCCAGAAAACCAACTTCCCATAGCTGGAGTTGTAACTGACGGTGAGCCGCAAGCCGCGGGCCTCGTCAGTTACAGTAGCAGCAAGACCTGTCAGTTCGTCAAAGGAAACATCTATTTCGTCGAGAGTCGGGTCAAAAACCCCTGTGAAATAACCTTTCTGGTGAGTGTGGTGATCTCTGTACTGCATCCCGGGAATCTCAAAGCGCAGATTTGTCTTGTCGGGTGCTAAAAAGTAAGGATGCAAGCCGCTAGCAAAGGGCATTGGTTCGTCACCAAGATTGGTGTATTCCTGCACAATTTCCAAAGAATTGCCTTTAATTTGATAAGTAAAAGCTAATTGGAAATCAAAGGGATAAACAGTCTGGGTTTTCTCGCTGCTTTTGAGCACTAGGGTAAGAGCCGCGCAACCCTCGGTAAATTGTTCCGTCGCCGTCCAAGGCAAGTCGCGAGCAAAGCCGTGCTGTTTGAGCTGCCGCTCCACTCCCTTGTGGGTGTAAGTGTCGTCGGGGAGATTGCCACAGATGGGAAACAAGATGGGAATCCCGCCGCGTACAGTCCGATCGGGATTGGCGAACCGTTCCGCGTCCAAGTAAAACATTTCTTTGCCTTCAACCAGCCAGCTAGTGGCAATACCGCCCCGTTCCGGCACAACTTCTAGGGTAGAGTTTGCGGTTTCGTCGGAGAGGATATAGGTTTTGTACTGCTTTTGCTTCAGCGCGATCGCAAACACATTTGTCATTGTTAGTAGGTCGTCGATCATTGGTTGTTAGTAAATCGGTCGTTATTAATTGGTCGCTGGTAGTTGATTTTCGCCCATTACCAGAAAGAATTGGTTGAAAGCCCGCCCGCCCGATCGGGAGAAATTAAAATCAGACTATTCATTACTCCAATCCTCGGACTTAAGGGTAGAGGTCGCTCTCAAACTGTCAACTGTCAACTGTTGAACACCCTTTTGCTGCCCCTGTCTCCTCACTCGGACTCCCACTGGCCGTCCCCACGTTCGCAGCTATAGGAGGCAGGGCGAGCCGCAGCGAGCCGCGATCGCTGCTTTTGCCGGGAACGACTCTGTTTGTCGGCTGCTCTTTGAGTGCGACTTTGAAAGATACATCGCCAGTTGGGGGAATATAGCTTTGGGGACTGAGTACCCCTCCCGAACTCGGAGATGGGGGCGAAATAAACGGTTCTTTGATGAATGGTTCTTTGGTAAACGGATCTGGTTCCCGGCTGGGATTTTCAGGTTTAGTGCGATAGACGCGCGATGGCAAATCTTGACTCGGAGGCGGGTTCGACGACCTAGCAGGCCCTGCCCCGTTCTGGAAAACTGAGGAGTTGTCCGGCTGTTTGGGCAAAGCCGGTACAGCGGGCAAAATCGGAGTAGGTTTGGGTTGTCCTGGGCCTGGCAGATTGGTTTCTCCTGTCAGGGGGACTGGGGAAGCCGACCCGGGCTCGTAGGTACCGCTTTTTGGTGCTCCTGGCAAGGTCGAATTTGGAGTTTTTGGTGCCAATCCTGGGTTGATTGGGGCCTCTAGAACCACAGAAGAGCGCATCGGTCGATCGAATATACTAGAAATTTGTTCGACGCGTTTGAGGATGCGATCGCCCGCTGCTCCATTCACCACTTTCGGCTGAAACTTTTTCACCTCCACAGGCAAAAATTCTACCTTCATATTCCTGTCTTTGAGCGATACTTTCAGGACTGCGGTATCGTAATCGCTGCGAGCATTCGCGCCGAATATAAAATTACCCAACGAGTAAACAATCGGGCGACCCTTGTAAACTTCGGCACCTTGTAGGACATGGGGGTGGTGTCCCACTACCAAATCTGCACCTTGATCGATCGTGAACCGAGCCAAATCTATCTGCCAGTCCCCGGGATAATCTGCCAATTCGACTCCCCAGTGGTAATTAACAATAATCCAGTCTACCTGACCTTTGAGAGCTCGAATATCCTCTGCCACGCGATTGTTACGCCGGGGGTTGGTGCCAGCCTTACCTTGGTCGGCAGCATGAAGGTCAGCATCGTAATAACCGAGGTACGCGATCCGCTGACCCTTAACCTCAATAATATCTGGACGCCTTGCTTCTTTGATATCTCTACCGGCTCCCAGATGCCCTATACCAGCATTATTTAGAGTATTTATAGTTTCCACCAGCCCCGGTTCCTCGTAATCCATAGCGTGGCTGTTTGCCAGATTGACAATATCCACTCCTCCTGCTGTTAATACTTTCACCGATTCTGGATCGGCTTTAAAATTTAATTGTTTTTTGCCAGAACCCAAGGTAGAGCGAGTCAGGGGGTTTTCTAGATTAACCATCGATACATCTGCTTGCCGGTACTCGTCCATATTGGCAAAAGCCCAATGGTAATCGTTGCCAGCAGATGCGGCGATCGCATCCGATAGATTCACATTTCCTCCGAACATCAGCGTTACGGTGGGGTCGTAGGGATTAGCAACCTGCTTTTGTTGCACTACAGGTACTAATTCTAAGGCCGCTTGCACCGCATCCGGACGTTTGGGAGGCGGCCCCGACATTACCGCAGCTTGCTGGTAAGGGGAGGCTGGAGACATTAGCCGTAGGGCTACAGCCTCGTGGTAGCTCAGCCAACACCCTAAAATAAATGATGCCAGTGCCGAGCCCACTAGCAGCAGAGAACGATATGTTTTAAATTTAACCCAATCGACGACTAATAGGGAACGGTAACGCCGCTGGTTGCGGTTTGCCGGAGTCACTATTCGGACTGACTGTTTCCAGAGAATCTCTGGTTCCCCAGCCAAGCGCGCGTGAATTCGCACTCCTTCTACTGCTGGCGAGTTGAGTCTCCAGAGTTGGTGACAAATAAATTTAACTAAGCCTTCGCGGAGAGTGCTCCCCAGTAATGTATTCTCTGGTGCAAATCCGCGTTGGAATTCTACTAGGATTTGGACGCAGCCGGCTTGAGCCTGTTCGACGCGGGCATAAATCCCTTCGGGTCGCAGCAAGCTGTCAATCCAGTAATTCAGGGCCTGAAAGTTGCCCGATCGCGCTAGCTCCAAGATAGACGGCTGCGACCAATTTTCTGCATATACCATCAATTAGCCTCCTTAACACGTTCGAGCGATGACTTCAATTTGTTTTGAACGGAACTACAATTTTTTTAGCTTAACCGCCACTTCGCTGCCCGTTTTGAAGCTAGTTGTTGGTCGCCACCATTTTTTACATTTAGGTGATGCTTGCTGTCAGTGATTTTTATCACATTTTGGTATCTGGATTGTAGATTTTTGATTTTTGATTGGAGATTTGACATTTGAGATCGATTGAAATACTCACCGACCGTCGCGGACGGTGATTCTTGACGCTTCACCGACTGATGCTACCGGAGTAGTCTTACTCTGTCTCTGCGCCCATTTAGAGTCGTGGCGATTCCCCATCCCGACTTGCTCTATATTTTTAGCAGCATTTTCGTCTCTATCTTGCTCAGTGCCACAACTCAGACAAAGCACTGAACGAATAGATAAATCTATTTTGCCCCATTTGAAGCCACAGTCTGAACAAACTTGGCTAGTCGGTTCCCATCTACTAACTACTTTAAACTCCCTGCCAAACTTCTCAGACTTGGCCTCACAGAGAGTCCTAAACTCCCTCCACCCTTGCAAGCTAATCGCTCTGGAAAGCCTCCGATTCTTGACCATTCCCGACACGTTCAAATCTTCCAAAACAATCACTTGGTTTTCGTTGACTATTTTGGTTGATAATTTGTGCAGAAAATCTTTACGGGTATCAGCAATTCGGTTGTGCAGCTTGGCGATTTTGATTCGAGTTATATTTCTCCTCCTAGAATCTTTGGGTTGACGGGCTAACTTACGCTGTAGTTTGCGAACTCTTCGGTCTAGCTTTTTATAGCTAGGGCTTTGGGCTTTTTCGCCATTGCTCATCACCGCAAAGGTCTTAACCCCTAAGTCTATCCCAATACTAGGATTTTTCGCCTCAATCTGAGTTGGTTGAATCTCTACTACAAAGCTCAGAAAATACCGATTAGCACAGTCTTTGATGACTGTAACAGAACTAGGTTCTGATGGTAATTCTCGTGACCAAACGGGTTTGACAATACCAATCTTGGCTAGATAGACACCATCACCTTTGAGCGAGAATCCATAGCGAGTGAGTCTTGCCGATTGACTATTCGTCCTCTTTTTGAATTTAGGATAGCCAATTTTACGACCTTTCCGCTTTCCTTTACCGGAGTTGAAAAAGTTCTTGAAAGCCGTTTCTAAATCCGCTACAGATTGTTGCAACGGGATGTTTGATACTTCACTTAACCAAGCTCTTTTTTCAGTCTGTTTTGCCTGAGTAATTACTACTTTTTGAAGTTCGGCAGATTTGGGTTTCTTTTCAGACTGTTTAGAAAGGGCAAGAGCATCATTCCAAACTACCCGAACACAACCAAACAATTGAGCCAATTTCTGTCGTTGTTGGTCGGTTGGATAGAATCTGTATTGATACCTTGCTTTCATTGTTTTCGGTTCTTTACTTTGTTCTATTATACTACAATACCGTTTACTTAAGAGCGCCATGGGGGTAAAACCCTATGAGAAATAGATACGGAGATTGCTTCGTTCCTCGCAATGACCATCTTAAGTAAACCGTATTGTATTATACTAGGTTTTACTGATAGAATTAGGAAGATTCAAAGAAAATTAAAGCCGTCCTAGAAGGACGGGGCTTGTTACCCGCTTTTTTGGTCAAGGGATAATTGAAGTTGAGATTTTCCAATTTTAGCGGTAATTGCGGGCGATCGCGATCGGCAAAACAGATGCTGCTAGGGGTGCGAACTCGTACAAGGCGAGTCAACAACCCGCTAAGTAGTATTCAATCTGCTGGCGAGCGAGTCAGTTCGATTTATGGTTTACAATTCGGGAAATTTTCGTTCTCTAACTTCTAGGGAATAATCTTGGACGGCTTGGGTAATTGTCGATCGCAAATTGACGTAAGCTTTCGCAAAAGGCGGTTGTTTTTCGGAAAGTCCCAACAAATCGGAAGTAACCAAAACTTGTCCGTCGCAGTGTGCCCCCGCACCGATACCAATGGTGGGAATAGTTAATTTTTGGGTAATTTGAGCAGCTAAGTCTGGGGGAATGTGTTCTAGGACGATCGCAAAGGCACCGGCTTCTTGAAGTGCGATCGACTCGGCTTTGATGCGATCGGCAGATTCGGCTGTTTTGCCTTGTTTTTTGTAACCGAGTTGGTGTACCGACTGGGGAGTTAAACCAACGTGACCCATCACCGGAATCCCGGCGGATGTTAGCTGCAAAACGGTAGCCGCCATTGCTGGATATCCGCCCTCCAATTTTACAGCTTGAGCGCCAGTTTCTTTCAAAACTCTCCCGGCCGAGTGCATGGCTTGCTGGGGACTTTCCTGGTAAGTCAAAAACGGCAAATCCACAACAACTAATGCTTGCTTGACTGCGCGACGGACTGCTTTAGCGTGGTGCAGCATTTCATCGAGGGTTAGCGGTAGCGTAGTTTCGTAGCCCAATATTGGCATGGCGAGGGAATCGCCGACTAGGATGATGTCAGTGCCTGCTTGGTCGAGTAGTTGGGCGATCGCATAATCATAACCGGTCAGCGCCACAATTCGACGCCCTTGCTGTTTCCACTGAATCAGTTGATGTGTAGTTACTGCCATTTTATTGCAAAAATATATAGCCTTTTTTAGATTGATGAGGTACTATGCGGCATTGGGCATTGGGCATTGGGCATTGGGCATCGGGCATCGGGCATACCTCACTTTTTTGAGAACCGCTATAGCCTTTTTTAGATAGATGAGATATCAATACTTCGGACAGTTTTAGGCACGATTGAATATTTAAAACCCATACTAGCTATTGCTTGGACTATTTTTTCAAACTTTAAGTTTAGCCTTCAGGCAAGAAAAAAAGATTAAAAATGCCAAGGCTTGTGCTGTAAAGATTACAGAGGCTTTAAAAAATTGTCCGAAGTATTAAGGTATGTCTGGCAATTGCTAATTGCTAATGGGGAGGAAAGGTTTTGAACCACAAGTTTTTCGGTGATTGCCGATTACCTTTTTATCTGAGTAGCGATTAGCGATTAGCGATTAGCGATTAGCGAATCGTACCTCATATTTCGATCGAACTGCTATATGAATTGTCGATCGCCAATTTTTGCCTAGTCTCGCTCGAACGCCTCGCAGCATCCGCTAATTTCAAAGCGTACAAACTACTGGTATTCTTGACGTACAACGGCGTACCGTTTAACAAACAGTCTAACACCATATCCGTATCCTTAGCAAACAAACCGCGCCGCGTTCCTACTGCGATCGCCTGCCGAGTTTCTCCCTGAATCAATTGACCGGATTCGGGAGTAAAAATCAGCGTTCCTGCTTCTCCGTAGATGGTAAAAATGTTTTCCGACTGCCAAAAAGTCTCTCCTTTTCCATAAACAGCTTCAGCGACAACGCCATTGGTAAAGCGTAACTGTGCGTTGCACAAACAAGCTTTGTAGAAATCCGGCTGAGTGTCCCAAAATTGAGTTTGACAGTTAACGGTTCCGACTTCTCCGAACAAATCAGTAAATCGGTGAAGTCGAGAAATTGCCCCGATTAAGGGAAAGCCAAATAGGGAATGCTGAAAAGTCCAGCGCTGCGGTACGGTACGCTGAGGGGTAATAGTAATGTAGCGGGCATAAAAAACTTTACCGATTAATGGTAAGGATTCTTTGATTGCTTGATGCAAACCGCCTAACAGTTCGATGTGTTCGATGTGGAGGAGTTTTTGCTTTTGGGCGGCAAGGGCGATCGCCCTTTCGGCCTCAGACACATCTAAAGATAGAGGATATTCGACCACAACGTGCTTGTCATTTTCCAACGCCGCCAGGACGATCGCCCCATGATCGCGGTTCACTGTACAGACAATTACCAAATCTAAATCATCTCTTTCTACCAACTTGCGCCAAGAAACCTCAGCCTCGGCGCCGAATGTTTGACAAAATGCTGCGGTTTTATCCGGGTTGCGGCCCGCGACTGTTACTAAGTGCGATCGGGCGTCAGCTACCAACGTCTCGGCCCTCAACTTAGCCGCAAAACCAGTACCCACAATCCCCACGCGAATAGGAGAATTTACTTTAAAACCAATGCCAGTATTGATTTGAGTCATAGGATTTTAGATTTTAGATTTTAGATTTTAGTATAGTTAAAGACTTGCAGTGCAGGAGCCCAGAGTTCCATCGTGCAGATTTTAGGCTGTGGTGCGATTTAGGCGGGCTTTGAGCACCCAAGTCTGGTGCGATATATCGCAACCGCCACATCGGTGAGGACATAAATAATCTCATGAATAGAGCCGATACCCTTTAAGCATAAATGGTTTGATTCCCGTAGTGTGCAACTGTCCACTGTGCAACTGTCCACTGTCCACTGTGCAACTGTCCACTGAGGGCGGGCACGGCGGGGCACCGCCCCTACCAACTGTCAACTGTCAACTGTCAACTGTCAACTGTCAACTGTCAACTGTCAACTGTCCATGGCTGCGGGGACAAATTCCAGCAAGTCTGGCTGAAAGTCGATGACACACCCCATAGCAAAAATCGGATTTTTTGGTTGTCGGGTTCAAAATAGGATTTTTTTCTGCAACCGGGTTATTTGGCGTAAGTCTTGCGGCAACAGTATCACAAGGCTGAGCGCAACATAGGTATAAGTAATCAAGATGAAATTAGAAAAAGTTATAACTAATCCCATTCAAATCTTTTGTAAATAAGTGTTGCAACCTTACTTCTTTCCCCTACTATCATAAAGGGAACGAACCTAAGAGCTCACCTCAAAGCTGATAGAGCCTTGAAGTTTGCATTAGGAAAACTTATCAATATTGTTGAATTTTTGAGAGGATTAGTGCATGGCAACTTACAAAGTTACCCTCATCAGCGAAGCCGAAGGAATCAACCAGACCATTGACGTTGATGACGATACTTACATTCTTGATGCTGCCGAAGAAGCAGGACTCGACCTCCCGTATTCTTGCCGCGCTGGAGCTTGCTCCACCTGCGCTGGCAAAATTACTGCTGGCGAAATTGACCAATCTGACCAATCTTTCTTGGATGATGACCAAATCGAGGCCGGATTTGTTCTGACCTGCGTCGCTTATCCTAAGTCTGATTGTACGATCGAAACTCACCAAGAAGAATCCCTCTACTAAGAAAGGATTCACAGGCGCGGTGCGCTAATTAACCCGGTTTCTTGTTTGCGTAATTGAGCTGTTTCAGCTTAATTACGTTAAGAAACTGGGTTTTTGTATGGAAAGATGGCGACAAAGATCCGACGTGCGGTTAGAAACCGCGTCTATACAAAAAATGTCCGCAGCAGACGTACGGTTAGAAACCGTGTCTATACAAACGATGTCCGCAGCAGACGTACGGTTAGAAACCGCGTCTATACAAACGATGTCCGCCTCCGCGGACTGAAGAAAGAAGATAACGTAATTTTAACCGGCCACTCTTCAACCCACGCACCATCCGGGTTTTGTTTGTCTAGACGCGGTTTCAACCGCCGAATCTTATGCCGAATCTGATGCTATTCCCGCCAAAATGTAATGGAATCGTTGAGGGGCACAACTTGAGCGCCGGGAAAATAAAAACTCAGAATACGATCGCCATTCCAGCCCAAATTAGCTAAATTGTAAGAACCAGTTTGACTCATTCCCACGCCGTGTCCGAAACCGCCTCCGACAAAAGCATAGCCGTTAAGAGTTTTGTCAGGATTGTAAATTGGATCTAGATAAAACAGCGTGCTAATCGGCGGATAAAAAGCATTGCGAATCTCATCTTTGTCAATATCGATGGGGCCCAAATCAGTTTGTACCTTCATTTGCAAAACTCGACCAGCCGCCGACCTTTCCACCACTTCAACTTTGGTGAGAGTTTTAAAATTAGCTAGCGGGTGCTTTTTCTTCTGAAGATACTGCCGCAGAAATCCACCAATTGATGTCAGTGAGACTTCTTCGCGCCAGCGGAAGGTTTCTTCTTTTTCCTCATTAAAGCCTGCTTTGAGAGTCATAAAGCGGCGGAAGTTGGTTTCGTCAGACAAGCTCTGCTTTGTCAAGTCCCAGAGGTTTTTGGGGGAATCGACGATCGATCGCAAATATGGACGTTCCGGGCCGTGCCACACATCGCCAAAAGTCGCCGTTACGCCGCCGCTAGACGCTGAATAGAGCGCGTCTACGAGCTGATTTTCGTAAGTTAGGACTAAACCTGCTGTTTGGGCGATCGCGCGATCGCTCTGCGGGAAAACTTCGGTCAAACCTTTATAAACTTGACAGTTAACATCAGCGCACAACTCGTAATTATCCACAGCAAACCGGCGCAAATTTCTCAGCGCGTAAGTTCTCGCCAAAATAGTTTGAGCGACAATCGAAGCGTAGGGCGAAAAAGCCCCTATTTCGTGAGGAACAACACCGCGCAAATAAGTTTCCGTCGGCACATTATTGACTAAAGTATAAGTACCGTAAGAATTTTTTTGTAAGTGCAAACTGCCACCGTAACGGCGAGTTTGTTGAATAGCTTTTTCTGGATCGATAGCTGTCGCCTCTTGGGTAGTTTGTTCAAATACCTCAATTACATTTTTTCCCGCCGTGACATCCAACTCATTGCGGTTGAAACGAAAGCCATTTAAAAGCCAAAACGTTTGAGGTATTTGTTTAAAAACTTTCGTATCTAAAAAAGCAGTTTTGTTACCTTGAGCTTGCAAACTTTGCAACAGCCAGCGCCGCACTATAGGAGAATTATAAGTATCTCTTTTTGCCCAAACTTGCCAGCGCAAAGGTTGAGCAATTTCCACATCAATACCCTTGGCGCGCCACTGATTGGCGCTATCTTCTGCACTCTCAAAACTGCGGTGGGAGCTCAGAACAACTCGTTCTTCTACTAATGGCGCTTCCAGAGGTTTATTCGCTATTTCTAGCTGGATGCTGGCGGTAGTTTTAGTTTCTATGCCTTGGGGAGTTTTGTAACTTAATGTTAAGCGATCGCCAGGTAAAGCTTTCAGCGTTAGTTTATCGGTGGGTTTGGCGCCAAACCGCTGCACCACGCCGATTTTGATGAGTCTATTTTGGGGAGTTTGGGCGTATCCAGCAGCGTTGGAAAGGGGCAACAGGCACAATGCGGTGAAAACAGTGCTAGAAATGCAGCTAAACCATTTGTAATTGGGAGTTGGAGGTGCTTGAGCGAACACGGTTATCTATCTCCCGATAGTTGAAATTTGGGGATTTGCGATCGCTACGTTAGCACATTTGGCCGCTGGTACAGCGAAATTCCCAAAGATATGCCAGTCGTAGGGTGTGTCGCCTGCGATAAATGCCTAAAAGAGCGACTTTTCGAGCAAAATAATTGTGTCCTCAGAAACCGGGTTTCTGCGTAGATTTCTCGCCACTAAACACAAAATTTCGTAGAAACCCGGTTTCTAGCCTCCCATAAAAATA
>NZ_JAEQDE010000039.1:0-54854 GCF_020737865.1 Microcoleus sp. PH2017_35_SFW_U_B | reverse complement strand
TCTCGCCACTAAACACAAAATTTCGTAGAAACCCGGTTTCTAGCCTCCCATAAAAATAGTTGTGTCCTCAGAAACCGGGTTTCTGCGTAGATTTCTCGCTACTAAACACAAAATTTCGTAGAAACCCGGTTTCTAGCCTCCCATGAGAAGCCTGAAACTATCCAACCTTTAGGAACTGGTTTTTCACATACTCCATCAATACAGGCTGGAGTGTGAAAAGCGTTTTCTCACCTTGTTTCACTTTTTCAATTAATAAACGCCGTCTCAAGGATTGCACAGCTTGTAATAAGGCTGATGGGGATAATTCCAGATTGGCTGAAAATTTGGATATTTCAACTGGTGTGGCTTCACGAGCTAACCAGGATATCACTTGTTTTTCTGAGTCAAATAGGCGATCGCACTGCTGGTGCAGCAGAGATTCTAAATCACCTAAAAATAGGGTATCATAGGAGAGAAACTCGGAAACGCTGCCGCCGAATAAATCTTGAATCATAGTTGCAACTATATTTAACCATAAGGGATTGCCTCGGTAAAGGTCAATCAGTTGTGACCATTTCTCCTCTTCTGCTAATCTTTTCTCTCTGAATATTTCCCGTGCTTCCGCGCCCAAACCGTTGAGTTGCAGCGATTTACAAGGACGATTTTCGCCTTCTAGGGCCGCAATTTCTCTGGGCTTTTCCCAACTCAGGAGGATTAGGCAACTGTTGTGGGATGATGCTGCTAATTCTTTGAAGAATGTGCCGTAATTTTCATAGCCTGGTTGGTAATTGCCTGCGAGTTGTCCGCTGCTGAAAATTGTTTGTATGTCATCAATGATGATGAGACAGCGGGATGAACGCAAATGCTCAATAAGTGATGGCAATTTAATTTCTTGTTGCTGCGAAACGAATTGAATTAAGTTTGTTTGCAGGGTTTGCAGGGGTGGAGAATTGCGGAGACTGCGGTAAATAATATAGTCAAATTCATGTTGAACTTCTGGGATTAGTTGGAGAGTTAGTGACGTTTTGCCAATGCCAGATAAGCCGTATATGGTGATGAGACGGGTGCGGTTTTCCCAAATCCACTGCTTGAGGGTGGTGAGTTCAGATGTGGGGTTATAGAATAAGTTGGGTTCTGGTGCATCGGATAAGTCTAGTCGTTTTTTAGGCTGAGTATTGCTACAGGTCACCTGATTCTGCTTTTCTAACTTTGCTGTTTCTAAGGATTGAAGATAGTTCCCACAAACCAGAGCTATTTCATTCTCTTGTAGGGGCGGTGTCCCCGTGCCTGCCCGAGCTCTCAAACACATACAAAATGTAGACAAATAGGGTCGGCGTAGGGACACTACCCCTACAAAATTATCGTTTTCTTGAGAATGAAACAGCCCTATTCCCAAAACACTGGAATTATCATTTTGTGCAGAATATTTTCCAATTTTTGATTCAACTATGGATAATTGCAATCTTTCCACTGTATATCCAAAGTTAGATTGATTGATGTCTTCACCTAATATCTCTGATAAAAGCTTCCATAATTGTGCTGCGACTTTCTTGACATGAGCTTCGCTACGGTGGCAGTTTGTGGCAATTTCCGGGTATTTCTGGCGTTGCCAAGTACCGCGCAGTATACCTTCTTGTAGGTGATTGAGGTGTTTGCCTGTGTTAGTGAATAGGATTTGGTCAGCTATTTTTAAGACTTCTTGAATGTCCATAGGTCGAGTCGAGGTTTGGGTTTTGCCTATTGCAATCCTACCTTATCCTACTATTTGATATTTCAGCCACTAAATCCTACTTTATGCGACTGAGATCGATCGGGATAGGTAAAAGAATCCCTACTAAATCCTATTGATTTGACTTGATTTCAGTATTTTTTTCACATATGCTAAGAATTCAGGACGAAATAAATTTCAGGAATTTCTAAGAAGTCATGGCTAACATCGATATTGCAAATACTCCTAATGCACAAGGCACAGAGGGTGATGATGTCATTCGTGATACTGATGGGGGCCGCAGAACGCTGGGCTTGGGGGGTAATGATAGGATCTTTGGCAGGGGTGGCAATGATGAACTGTTCGGGAATCTGGGGCGTGACTCACTAGATGGTGAGGGCGGGTTTGATACCCTCTACGGTGGTAAAGATGCAGATTCTCTTGACGGTGGACTTGACGATGACATTTTGTTTGGGAATGCGGGCACTGATACTGTTAGGGGTGGAAGTGGCAACGATCAAATATTTGGGGGGCGTGATAACGACTGGCTATTGGGTGGCGACGGCGAGGACATTTTATCTGGAGATTTAGGTTTTGATGTTCTGACTGGAGGATCTGGACGAGACAGGTTTATCATTCAAGATGAAGTGGCTACTAATACAGTAGATTTTCTGAACGATTTCTTCCCTGGGGAAGACAAAATTGTACTTCCAAAAGGTCTGACATTTGCTGACATCGAAGTCCTGACATTTCAAGCTGCTGGGTTGAATCCAGTTTTTGTGGAGAGGCAGTTTGAACCCTCGCCGTCTCCATTCAATGCCATCTCTAGTGGTAGCGATCTAAATCTAGCTCTACGAGTTAAATCAACTAATCGAATTATTGGACTTTTGGATCGAAATCCAACTTCTGGTGTTCGTCTAACAGCAGCGAGCTTGACAGCAGCGGACTTTATCAGCAGTTGAGGATTCTGCTATGCTGGCCGGTAGCCTGTCGCTATCGGAAATAAGCTGGGAGGGTGAAAACCGCTGCGATTTATCGAGGGGTTGAAACCTGACTCAACGGGTTTTAGCCTAATGAAAGGGGCGATTCGGCGAAGACAAATAGGCTGTGACGCATCGCATTTTTTGATGATAGAGCGATCGCCTTTCAATTTAAAAATAACCACAAGGCGATCGCCCTTACATCCCAATTTGTCAAAAAGTGCGATCGCCCATCTTCCCCCCCTATACTTGTAAAAACTATTCATCCGAGATACACTAGGTAATAGAAAGCAAGCAACCTTAGATGATGGAAGCGAAAACCATAATGAAAACCCAAAGCTTCACCGCCATCATTTACAAAGAAGAAGATATGTATATTGCCGAATGTCCAGAAGTGGGCACAGTTGACCAAGGCGAAACCATAGAAGAAGCGATCGCCAACCTCAAAGCAGCTACAAGGCTCTATCTCGAAGAGTGTCCTTTACCCGACGAAATCACTCCCAGGTTTGTAACTAGCATAGAGGTTAGCTATGCCTAGATTGCCCAGAATATCAAGTAAGCGAAGTAATTCGCGTACTAGAACGTCTAGGCTTTTATCAAGCTAGGCAAACGGGTAGCCATGTTGTCCTCAAAAAAGCTCTCCCCGATGGAGAAATTGTTTGCGTTGTGCCACTCCACCGCGAGCTAAAAATTGGTACACTTAGCGGTGTTCTAAAGCAAGCAAAGGTCACACCTGATGAGTTTATAGCGAGTTTATAATAGCTAAACTCATCATCATAATTCGCATCCCGAATATTCAGTTTTGATTGAAGGAGCTTGGGTCATGGCTAGCATTTCTTAGCAGTGACTTAAATAGTTATAGTAGATAGTTTTACAAGATTCGTAATTAAAGTTATAGTATAAAGCTCTTCATTACCTGAAAGAATTGGTTTAAAGCCGGAACCCCGATCGGGAGAAATCGCGACACACCCTACAGCTATAGCAGTTGACAGTTACAGAGTACGGCAATCAAACCGTTTATGCTGTAGGTTCTTGTCTCCATTCATCAGGTCATTTATGCCCTCACCGATGTGGCGGTTGCTATACAGTAAATATTGGGTAAGGTGTGTCGCTATTAGATTGTCGCTATTCGTTGAGGAATTGTCGATCGCGACACACCCTACAACTTATTTTTGTTTCCAATATTGACAAGCAGCATAGGCCAAAGTGACAGCGCCGGTCACAATCGCGGCTTCATCCACCTCAAACTGCGGGTGATGGAGGGGATAGTTAGGTTTGTCAGTTAATCCCACTCCCAAACGAAACATCGTTCCTGGCGCGTGTTCTAGATACATCGAAAAATCTTCCGCGCCGAGGGATGGTTCTGGTAAAATTTGAACGCGCGATCGCCCTAAAGCTTCCAAAGCCGCCGCTTCGAGTAATTGGGTAAGTTTTGGATCGTTTTGGACTCCCGGTACACCGCGCTTGTAGGTGAGTTCGTACTTAGCGCCGTAAGTCGCGCAGACGCTAGACACAATTTGTTCGATCCAAGCCGGCAGTTTTTCGTGGGTTTCAGGATGGAGCGATCGCACCGTGCCCAATAATTTTACGCGATCGGCAATCACATTTGGTGCACGTCCGCCGCTAATTTGCCCGATCGTCAAAACCACAGGCCTCAACGGATTTTGTGTGCGACTAATCGCCTGCTGCAAAGTAGTAATAATCTGAGAAGCAATCCAAATTGCATCGATCGCCTCGTGGGGACGCGCACCGTGCCCAGATTCACCCATCACAATCAATTCTAGGTCATCTGCCGCCGCTGTCAGTGCCCCGTGGCGGATGCCGATCGAACCGCCGGGAATCGTCGGAAAAACGTGCAGTCCGAGGATGCCATCAACATCTTTCATCGCCCCATCTGCAATCATCCAGCGCGCGCCTTGGGCTATCTCCTCTGCCGGCTGAAACAAGAAGCGGACATGACCAGGTAATTTTTCTTCCAACTGAGCTAATATCATCGCCGCGCCCAAACCGACGGTGGTGTGGATGTCGTGGCCGCAAGCGTGCATGACTCCTGGGTTTTTCGAGGAAAACTCTAAATTGGTGCGTTCTTGCATCGGTAAAGCGTCCATATCGGTGCGAATTGCCAGCCACCGGGACTCGTTGCTATTACCTTTGAGTTCGCCGATGACGCCGGTTTTGCCGATTCCTTCAGTGGCGCGAACTCCACTAGATGCCAAAACTCCGGCTACATAGGCCGCTGTTTGATGTTCTTGGCCGCTGAGTTCGGGGTGCGAGTGGATGTGGCGGCGAATTTCGATTAAGCGGGGGGCGAGGCTGGTTGCTAGTTCTTGGATGCGGGGAAGCATGAATTTTGTTGGGGAGTGCGTTAATTAACTAAGGTAACGCATATGCTTGGCTGTGACACTGAGATTTGTTTTTATTAACCGCAGAGGGCGCAGAGGGCGCAGAGAAAAGAGGGGAAAGAGAGTTAGTTAGAGATGGGAAATAATTGTGTCTTTATTATTCATCTCTCTCTTCTCTTCCTCCGTGTTCTCTGTGTCCTCTGCGGTTTAATAATAATTTTGAAATAACAGTAAACAACGATGTCATTTTTCGCGATCGGGCTCGTCCTCTTCATATACCATTAAATCCCCCGGCTGACAATTCAGTGCTCTGCACAAAGCGCTGAGGGTTGCTTCGTCGATTCGGGTGAGTCGGCGACGGGTTTTGATTTTCGACACAGATGTGGGGTGCATCCCAATTAAAGTAGCCAATTCTTTATTGCTGATATTGCGATCGGCCATCACAACTGCCAATTTCCAACGAATCACTGCTGACACTCAACTGCTGGCCATGATATTGCAAGCTGATGTTACCATTCTGCAACCTTCAATTTTCCTTAAATTGCCGTAACGACAATATAAATTGTCGTTACGCTTGACAAGCGGCAGCGATTGAACTAGACTCAGGATGTACAAACGGAAAAGCGATCGCCCCCTGGCCTAGAAAACTTAAGGGCGATCGCAATTCCACTATTCGTGTAATTCAAACCCTATGATATCACAGCCCAAGTCCGTTCCCGAACTGCTCCGGGAAGAAATTCCTGATGTACCTCAAGGCAAAAAACCGATTCGTTTGTTGTTGTGTGGCGTTCCCAAAGGGGTAGACAGCATTGTTAATCTGCTGCACGTTTTGGGTTTTGCACAAGTTGGAGAGTGGAGTCCGCCTGTACCGTCGCCTCTAGCGGGTGAGGTGATTCGGATTTTAACTCGTTACTGGTAAGAATGATTGTGGAGGTCGATCGCACTTTTCAAAAGTTCCCCAGTAGGGACACAGCATTGCTGTGTCCTTACAGATATTGCGTACAATGTACCAGATTCGATCGTGTTTATCAACTCAACTCCAAAAGTTGCCTCAAAAACTCAATAAAATTTGCCAAAGCAGGAACCTGCTGCTGTGTCTCTTTACTCACCCAATTATTATCAGCAATACTTGTTGTATTAGTCTTCCCCGGTTTGAGAACACTGACAACAGTAGCAACTAAAGCTTTTTCGCGATCGAAATTTTTCCAGTTTAAAGATCTTATCTCTTTTTGAGAAAATTCATCGAGATCGGAAAACTCATCTAGATAAGAATCTAGATAAGAATTAGCTCTTTTCATGTACGCGGGATAAGCTATCTGTCCGCACTCACACAGCAAAGTATCCAACACACCGGGCGAAGCGTTATCTGGCAAAATATAAATTCCTGTACGCGGGCTATTAGAATTGACAACACCCGCTCGATCGGGCAAATCAGGAAAGTAGTTGCGGAATTTATTAGTATATTCTGAAACAATTTTATTGGGATTTGACTTATTATCACAATCGGTAACTATGCCAAATGCCGACAAGTTTGTTTGATACTCAGAATTATTAGATAATATATCATCTAGATTAGTAACAAGGTTGGTTCCTTCACCAGCATAAATTACTACGGAGACAGTATCATTAAACAAAATAGATGGCATATCAAGACGTTTGTACAAATCTCCTTGTTTGGGATAACGGGGAATAAACTTATGCCAAAATTTGTCAAATTTACTTTCCAATTCTTTTGACATATCCAATCTTGTCAACTTATCCAATTTGTTCCACTCTTCTCTAAAATCTTTAAAACCCAAAAGCTTCAGAACCTTCCCTGTAAATGCCTGGTCATGAGGCCCTTATACTCCAATAATGGCGTATTTCACACGCGCACCTCCTGACCCAAATCCTCCCGCAATCTTTGCAATCTTTCCCGTTGAATTCTAACTGCTTTAGTTTGTGACTCTTGTTTCTCTAAACGATAAAGAACTACATCCGTCTCCGAATCGCTAGCATCCAACATCGCATCAATTGCTTCTAAACTGTGGGTAGTTGCAAATAACTGAACATTCATCTGCTTGCACCACTGCACAATCCAAGCAAAGGAACTGCGAAGTGCTTCAGTATGAATTGCTGTTTCTATTTCGTCAATTAGCAACACTCCACCTCTGACTTTTGCCAATGTTAAAGAAATAAATAGCAAGCGACGTACTCCATCACCAAAAGAGCTTAATGGTGAAAATCCTAATACTTTATGGTTGATATAGATACTTGGACTAAACTCTCCAAGTGATAAAATTTCCAAGTCTACTATTTCCGCATCTACAATCTGAAGTAATTTAATTACCTCGTCTTTCAATCCCCGTAGTATTGCCTGCGATAGAAGATGAGACTCTAATTTTTCCATCCTGTGAGAAACAGGTGTGACCATATTAATTGGCAATCTTGGGTATAAATGATTAGACTGACTTATCAGCCTTTGACGTGGCCATATTTCAAAATTTTCTGATACTTCATTCCCTAAGAAAAGTACGATACCTTCTGGCGGATCGCGAAGTATTGCTTTGAGTTCTATGTTGGCACCACGTATACTCTTATATTCAAGATCTTCATAAGATTCTAGCCAATCTTCAGTGCTATCTTCGATATCTTTTTCTGATTGAAATAGCATTTCTATCTCATTATAGACTGCCCTAGATTCTACAACTTGGAAGCTACCATTCCCAGAAATATAGGTTTCCCCTAGGTAAAGAATGGGTTTAGGTACTTCATTCTTTTGAGGAAATAACCACTTGAAAGCATCTAATGGAATTTTGGGAGAGGCCTTGATTTCTCGGCGCCCTGCTGTTTTCAACCATTCTCCGATATCCAACGGCTGACAATAGGTTGATATCGCCTCTAAAACACTGGTTTTACCTGAGTTATTCCCGCCAACCAAAATGTTGATCTGGCCCAAGCCCTGCAAGGTTAAATCTCGCAGGCCTCGGAACCGATGGATGGTTAAATTGTCAATGTGTTTCATAATTATGACTTACGCATTTCAACGGAGATGCTTCGCTTCGGTTTTCCCGCAAGGCTTTGTAATCGTAGTCGCTCGAAAATTGAATTTGTCCGCTTAAATCCAGTAGGTTTCGCTTTTTACGGGTGCGAATTAATTCTTGCAAAGCAAAGTCAATCAGTTCTTGTTCTGTCTTGAAATTGGTTAAGCGAAAGGCTTCTTTAACCAACTCTTCGTTAAGTTCAACGGGGGTTTTCATGGTTAATCTTTCATCTCATTGTAATGATACTTACCAGCCACGATCGCAATTTGTCGATCCGTAACTTGGGAAACGAATAGTTTTTACCTATTTTTGATTATGATAATTATAACGTTTTTAGTTTAATGACAACGAAGTATTCTCGGAAAAAACCCGATTTCTGACTACCCACAAATCAAAGAAACCGGGTTTTTCGCAGTTTCTGGGAGGTGTGACGAGTATTCTGGAAAAAACCCGGTTTCTCGCCACCCATCCACTATTCATTGAAGGTGTTTTACATACCTATGTCTTCGGTACATAAGTCGATCGCACTTGCAACTCCTTCATCTGCTTCTCATCCACACCAGACGGCGCATTTGCCAAAATACAACGCGCTTGCTGCGTCTTCGGAAACGCAATCACATCCCGAATCGACTCCTCGCCAGCCAACAACATTACCAGGCGATCGACACCATAGGCAATTCCGCCGTGGGGAGGAGTTCCATACTCAAACGCATCCAACAAAAAGCCAAACTTATTGTAAGCTTCCTCAGTCGATAAGCCGATCGCCTCAAACACCCTTTCCTGAACATCCCGCTGGTAAATCCGCAGAGAACCACCACCGACTTCTGTGCCGTTTAACACCAAATCGTAAGCTTGAGCTCTCGCAGTCTTCAGATCGTCAATATCATCGGGATGCGGGGCTGTAAATGGGTGGTGCAATGCTTCCAAACGCTTCTCATCAGCGTTCCATTCAAACATCGGAAACTCTGTCACCCACAGCAAATTCATCTTGTCTTTGTCAATCAATCCCAATTCGTTACCGATGCACAAACGCAATCTATCCAAAGTCTTATTGACAGTTGTGACATCGGCTGCTGCAAATAACAACAAATGACCTGGTTGTGCACCAGTGCGATCGAGCAATTCCTGTTTTTGAGCCTCTGTTAAATTATCCTTAATTGCGCCGATCGTATCAATTTCGCCATTCTCCCGCACCCGGATATAAGCTAATCCCTTAGCCCCGGCTTCGCTGGCTTCCTTAAACAAATCGCCACCCGGCTTAATTCGCACATTAGAAATCGCATCATTCCCGCCCGGAATTGGCAAAATTTTCACAATTCCGCCCGCAGCAACCGCACCGGAAAACACCTTAAATCCCGAATCTTTCATCAAATCGGAAACATCGACTAATTCCATACCGAAGCGAGTATCTGGTTTATCGCTACCATAACGATCCATCGCTTCGGCGTAAGTCAAACGCGGGAAAGGACGAGGCAATTCCACGCCTTTCACACTTTGGAAAATATTGCAGACTAAACCTTCATTTAATTCGAGGATTTCTTCCACAGACATGAAACTCATTTCCATGTCCAATTGCGTAAATTCCGGCTGTCTGTCAGCGCGCAAATCTTCATCGCGGAAGCAGCGGGCAATTTGATAATATCTGTCTAAACCCGAAACCATCAGCAATTGTTTGAACAATTGTGGCGACTGCGGCAAAGCATACCATTCGCCCAAATTGACGCGACTGGGAACCAAATAATCTCTCGCACCTTCGGGAGTCGATCGCGTTAAAATCGGTGTTTCAACTTCAATAAAACCGCCAACGTCTTCGAGGTGGCGACGCATAGCTTTGATCACCTGGTGACGAAGCTGCAAATTTCGACTCATACGATCGCGCCGCAAGTCCAAATAGCGATATTTCAAGCGCAAATCTTCGCGCACGCTTTCATTATCCGCCGTCGAAACCTGAAACGGTAACTGTTTGCGAACCGCATTCAACAACTCAATCTCATCAGCGTAAATTTCTACTTCACCCGTAGGCAATTTAGGGTTGAGGGAATCTGCGGGGCGGCTGGTGACTCTACCTGTAATTTTCACCACGTATTCGCCGCGCAAAGCCTCAGCCCCGTGATAGGAATCTGGGGTGCGTTGGGGATCGCTGACAATTTGCACTAAGCCCGATCTATCGCGCAAATCGAGAAAAATCACCCCGCCATGATCGCGGCGGCGATCCACCCATCCGTAGAGGGTGACAGTTTGTCCGATGTGTTCGCTTCGCAGTTCGCCGCAGTAGTAAGTTCTCATGGTTGGGGGTTTGTGGACTAAAAATAAAGCTTTTTAATTATGCAGTATGCCTGAACATTGTGCTGAATGCAAATTCAAGGGCGATCGCGATCGTGGTTTTGGTGTTGAGTGCAGTAGAGTGCAAGTGTCCGCCCAACCATAGCATTCTTGAAAGCTCTTCTGTTGTATTGGCTGAACCCTGAAAGCTTTAAGCCGTAACGCTTAATCCCAGTCGCACCGAAACTGCGCGCGCGATCGGCTATTGACATTACCTCTGTCCAGTTGACAGTAATATTGAGTTTGATATATTGTAACGGATTCAGGTTTATATGAAGCTATCGTAGCATTAGAGTCAGAAGGATTGCTGTGTTCAGAGCCGTTGAAAGTAAATAAACAAGCCTTATCCAAATATTTACTGCTTCTTTTGATCGGTTTACTGACCCCCCATAATTTCTTAAATTCCTTGTGAGTCACGTGGGTAATTCAAAGTATTGTCGTTTTACCAACCTATGTAACGTATTATGAGAAACTTTGATTCCAAGGAAAGTTTCTCGGGAGCATCTCAGTTTGGCATTTATAGTGCTGTCCCCGCTCGCGAGTAGAATACGCGAGCGGAGACAGCACTATAATAAAAAAATGCTTTTTGCCAAACTGAGATGCTCCCAGTTTCTCGCATCTTTTTCTGCCATTTGATAAGATTCATTGGCACTGATTAATAGATCGCATTTTTCCATGCTCGGGCTAAGGAATGAGAATTAAATAACTTACAATCTTTATTGCTCTTGTGGGATGGGCGTCCCGCCCGTCCGTCCTTTCTGGACGGGCGGAAGAGGCCATCCCACAAACTTGTGTAAATTATTTAATTTGCGCTCCTTAATTTCTGATTCTGCTGAAAAGAAAACTTGCCTATTACTGGTCTGACTTTTATAATATTGCCTGCTGTACAGATTTTTCTAGACTTTCAAAACTTTTTAGTTCCATTGCATCTATATTTAGGTGAATAATTTCTGCCACCGCTTTTAAGTGGGATTATATTGATTGCTGGTGTGCTGGTGTGATTTTAATTACCTCATGTTTTTTTGGAATTTTTACTACAAGGTTTTTCATTTGAGACATTTTTGAAGAGATTTGCATTCATTGAGATGCCTCCGTTACCTCGCTTGAATAGCCGATTCACTCCCCACTGTGCGGTTAATTAAAAAAAATCTTAACTTCTTTTCCAAATCTTAATTTCCCCCAACCAACCCGCACTCACAATAGTCTTAGCATCTGCGCTAATTCCTACAGCAGTAACATAGCCAGAATGTCCGCTCAAATTACCTCTCAATTGACCCGATCGCACATCCCACAGTTTTACACTCTTATCCCAACTCCCAGTAACCAGTATACTCCCATCCCGACTGATTGCCAGCGACCAAACTCCATCGGTATGTCCGCTCAAACGCCGAATTAATTGACCGTTTCCGACATTCCACAACCCGACAGTACCGTTGCTGTTGCCGGCCGCCAAAGTTTTGCCATCGGGAGTAAAAGCGAGGGACAAAACAGACAAGTTCTTGCCGCCAATCGTGCGAATTGCTGCACCTGTAGTTAAATTCCACAACCTAATTGAACCATCTTTGCTGCCACTAGCTAAAGTTTGGCGATCGGGACTAATTGCAACAGCATTCACTAATCCAGAATGCCCGGTTAAAGTCCGCAGCAATGCCCCTGTTTTCGCATTCCAAATCTTAATCGTTTTGTCCCAACTGCCGCTCGCGACAAATTGAGCGTCTGGACTGACGGCAACACTCGAAACAGCGCCAGAATGCCCGCTCAAAGTGCGGACAACCGCGCCTGTTTCTAAATTCCAAATTTTTACAGTTTTGTCGTCACTGCCGCTAGCTAACACGTTTCCATCCGCACTCGATGCCAGGGCGTTTACCGCTTCCGCGTGTCCTTGCAGCGTAGTTTTTAATTGCCCGCTGGGGAAGTTCCAAACAGAGATTGTGCCGTTACTATTTCCTGTGGTAAAAGCAGTGGAAGCTAGAGCAAGCGAACTGACAACTTCTGAAGGCCCTTTGAGGGTATTTGTGGCTGCAAAGGCGATCGCACTTCCGGGCTTCTGAGGCGGATTATTGACAGCAGTTTTCGGATTTGCGGCTGTTGGCGATTGGGGAAGGACTGGTAGCGAAATAGTCGATCGCCATTTCATGATATTACTGATTTCTACTCCCGCTGCCACGATTTTATCCGAATTGTCCTCTAACCTGACAATGCCGTTAATTGCGACAACTTTTCCCGCATCGTCAAGCACTGGGCCGCCGCTCATTCCCGCCCTAACTAAGTTGTTGTATACCAAAGTATAGCCATTTAATGGAGTTTGGCGGCCGGTAAATTGACCTTCGGTAGCGATGAAAATCGGTTGTCTCAGGGAACCGCCGGATATTGGCCAGCCAGCCACATAGGCTCTTTTTCCGGGAGTTGCTGGGGAATTAGCTAATTGGGCGAGGGGGTAGCTTTGAGGGCTGCTGATGGTGACGATCGCGATATCCGCACCGGGCATTCGCCGCACCAGGCCGTATGATACAGAGTGAGCTTGACCGTCGGGAGTTACAACCTCGTAATCGCCAGGTTTATCGACTACGTGCCAGTTGGTGAGTATATAGTACGTGCTACCTTGTTTTTCTAAAATTACTCCGGAACCGCCTTTTGTGCCTTGGATCCGTACCGTGATTTGTTTGGCGACGGTTTTAACTGCGTCGGCGGTTAAGGCTAGGGCGATTGGAGGTGAGGTGAGTGGGATGAGGGCGATCGCACTTAGGGCGATCGTAGCACTCAAAATAGCCGGAATTGTTCTGCTGTAGTTCATGATTGTGTCAATTTAACATACCCACATATCAACAGACGGATTAGTTTTCCGGTTTGTGGCGCGTTGGTGGTTGGGAATGGAAGGGTGTTTGCAAGTAAGGGTTAGTAGGGTGCGTCAGCTAGAGTTTTTAGTGGATAATTGAGAGTTTAAGAACTGACGCACCTTACAGCTAGGGGGTGCGTCAGTTTATGCAATTTCAAACAAGCCTCTCAACTTCGTACTGACGCACCCTACAACTATCAACGGACGGATGGGTTTTCCGCTTTGTAACATATTTTTACACAAAATGAGAATGTAAGGTTAGTAGGGTGCGTCAGTTAGAGTTTTTAGTGGATAATTGAGAGTTTAAGAACTGACGCACCTTACAGCTAGCAGGTGCGTCAGTTTATGCAATTTCAAACAAGCCTCTCAACTTCGTACTGACGCACCCTACAACTTGACTTATAATGGTATATAGAAACTGGAACAAAGAGTTAACAGAGGAAAATCTCCGAGATCGAATAGCCCAAGCCAAGCAAACATGGAAAACCGCTGAGGCTATAAAGCCGCGTGCCGAATCCGTGCATTACAATCAGTCGGAAGATTTAATTGTTATCAAACTCAAAAACGGTGCTATTTTCTGTTTTCCTCCGAGGCTTGCACAAGGCTTAGAAAGTGCTTCACCAGAACAACTTGCTGATGTTTGGCTGCCGCCTTCCGGTAGCAGCGTACACTGGGAAAGCTTAGATGTTGATTTTGGCATTCCCGAACTTATCGCAGGTATTTTTGGGACAAAATCTTGGATGGCTAATTAATTTCTTAGTCTCTTAGAGAGGGACTTTGTTTGTGTAGGATCGGTTTGAACCGCCGAGTGGCTCAAATCCCCGATTTTTCTAATAATTCGGGGATTTCGCCTTAAATTTTATGCTAGATCGAAGAGCAAAAACTCCGCATCTTCTGTCGCTTCAATTACCAACTCAGCCTCATCACTAACCGCCGCACCGTCACCCTTTTCTAAAGTCAAGCCGTTGAGCAAAACAGCACCGCGAGCAACTTGTATCCAAGCATGGCGATTTGGCTGCAAAACATGAGAAACCCGCGAGTTTTTATCCAAAACTGCTGCATACAAATCGACATCTTGATGCACTTTTACTGCACCATCTCTCGCATCTCGCGCCGCAACTAAGCGCAGTTTCCCGCGCCTTTCTACTACGGGAAAATCCCGCTGTTCGTAACTCGGCTCTAAGCCATTTGTATCGGGCAACAGCCAGATTTGCAGCAAATGAACTGGGTCAGTTTGTGAGGGATTGAACTCGCTGTGTTGGATGCCCGTACCTGCACTCATCCGCTGTACTTCACCGGGTTTGATTACTGCGCCGGTACCTAAACTGTCTTTGTGTTCTAACGCTCCTTCCAGTACATAGGTAATGATTTCCATGTCGCTGTGCCCGTGAGTGCCGAAACCTTTGCCGGGGTTAACGACATCCTCATTGATTACCCGCAACGACCGAAAATTCATATAATTGCGATCGTAATAATTGGCAAAAGAAAATGTGTGGTAACTGTCCAGCCAACCATGATTAGCGTGTCCTCTTGCTTCACTTTTTCTGACTGCAATCATTTTCTCAATCCTCCTTCGATTTTAGATTTTAGATGTGGGAATGACTTCGGGTATTGATCGGATGTTTCTACTTTAAACCAAGTCAAGCTATTATGGGAAGTACGCACTTAAAAGTGCGGTAGTTACCAAAAAGATACTATGCAAGCTAAAGAAGGAACTATTGAGCGCGCAAATTGCCCGGTAGAAAGAACTTTAGAGGTGATTGGCGGGCGCTGGAAAGTCTTAATTCTGCGGGAGCTATTTCAAGGAGTGAAGCGTTTTAATGAGCTGCAACGAGCTGTCAACGGCATTACTCAGAAGATGCTGACGCAGCAGTTGCGGGAGATGGAGTCAGATGGGATTGTTCATCGGGAAATTTACCTGCAAGTTCCGCCGAAAGTTGAATATTCGCTCACACCTTTGGGCGAAAGTCTTAAACCGATTATTGATTCGATGCACGAATGGGGAATTAAGCATCTTAACTATAGTTAAGTTTATTGAAGCGTAGCTAATTCCCAATTTGCGATCGTCGCCGACTATATCATAAAATAACCCTTATAAAGTTTGTAGTGAGGACTTCAGTCCTCTCTGATTTGAAGAGGACTGAAGTCCTCACTACGAACCTGTCAGGGCGATATTTTTTCCGTCTTCCGACTGATGTCGTTTTTTCCAGCTAGTCCAACAATAATAATATGAACAAAATAGAGCGTCTCGCCACCCTCAACCGCATCCGCAAACTCAGCCGCCTGATGGATACCGCCATTGGCATACCCGGTACTAAATTTCGCATTGGTTTAGATCCCATTATCGGTTTAGTTCCCGGTGCTGGGGATATAGTAGATACTGCGTTTTCTGCCTACTTAATTTATTTGGCAACTCAATTCAACATTCCGCCCAAAACTCTAGGCAAAATGATTTACAATATTAGTTTGGAAGCTGTTATTGGCTCAGTGCCTTTAGTCGGAGATATTTTCGATGCTTTTTATAAGTCAAACATGAGAAATCTGGCGCTTTTGGAATCGCACCTCGAAGCAGAGGAACCCGAATTAGCAGCAGTTGCAGAACCTATTCATGAATCGATTAAACTCTAGGCGTCTACTTCACCAAAAATCCCAGCCAAAAACCGAAAATCTCAAAAACCTGCCCCACCCAGCGGTAAATTTACATCTACATTTTCTGCATCAAACCGTAGGGGCGGGTTCGCCAAAAATCTCATCCAACAAACAACAATCTCAAAAACCCGCCCCCACCCAACGATAAATCTAAATCTACATTTTTAGTATTTGATAGAAATTAACGTTGATGTGGGTTATTGGTTGTGTGGGGGCGGGTTTACCTAAATTTTTTGTGGGTATTAAAGATGTTTGCGAACCCGCCCCTACCGAATTATAAAAATCTGTAAGGGCGTATTCACAGAAAGATTTATCATCACGAAAAGGTTCAATAAACCCGCTCTTACAATTTAAAATTTATACAGAATAGCGTTTAACAGCTTCCACGAAAGCATTAACATCTTCTTCTTTAGTATTAAAAGCTGTTACCAGTCTAATAGTAGAGTTATCCCACCGATAAAACAGAAAACCCTCAGCTAAAACCGCTGCAATTACAGATTCGGGAAGCTGCACAAAAATCTCGTTAGCTTCGACGGGATGGCAAAACTTGACTTTCTCAACTCCGGCCAAACCTTCGGCTAATTTAGCTGCCATCTTATTGGCGTGAGTCGCATTTTTTAGCCACAAATCATCCGTTATATATGCTTCCAACTGCGCCGACAAAAACCGCATCTTTGAGAACAGATGCCCGCTGCGCTTGCGGTAAAATGGGAAAGTCTTTGCTAATTCTTGATTGAAAAATACCACAGCTTCCGCAGCCATTGCGCCGTTTTTTGTCGCTCCAAATGAGAGGATATCCACGCCTGTGCGCCAAGTGATATCGGCAGGAGCACAGCCCAAACTCGCCACAGCGTTAGCAAAGCGAGCTCCATCCATATGTAGGTGCAAATTGTGGCGGCGCACAACTTCCGAAATCTGGGCAATTTCCGCTGGATGGTATACTGTGCCGGCTTCTGTGGCTTGCGTGATGCTGACGGCGGCGGGCTGTACGTGGTGGACTACTCCTGCACCAGCGCGATCGACTATTTCACCTAAAGTCTCTGCCTCTATCTTAGCATGATTTCCTGTTACTGTCACTAACTTTGCACCGCCCGTAAAAAACTCCGGCGCGCCGCATTCATCCAGATTAATATGAGATTGGGCGTGACAGTAAACAGCCCCGTAAGCAGGAGTCATCACCGCCAGGGCCAAAGCATTAGCAGCAGAACCGGTGGCTACAGGAAAAACCGTCACCGATGTCTCGAACAAATCCGAGAATTTAACTTGCAAACGCTGCGTATATTCATCATCTCCGTAAGACATCGCAGCACCGCAATTAGCCGCTGCAATCGCTGCCATAATTTCCGGCGAAACCCCGGTTGCATTGTCGCTACAAAAATTCATTTGAATAATCGGTAAACAGAATCTATAATATAACTCAACAGTCAAAACTCAACCGTCAAGCATTAAACCAAGAGGAACTATGGCAGAGTACCGCCAAATAGAATACCGCATCGGCAAAGACGGCAAAATTACCGAAACCGTCCTCAACGCCACCGGTTCGAGTTGCACCGAAACCACTGCCGGAGTTGAAAAAGCCCTGGGCCAAGTAGAATCTCAAGAGTTGTTGCCAGAATACTATGAAGGCGAAGAAAATTTGACCGCCGAACAAACTCAGACTTTAAAACAAGTTTAGAAAAATTAACAATGTTCTATCTCCTCGGTGCAACAGTTGATATAACAACAGGGCCTGCCTTCGGTATCGCGCTAGCTGTCGGGGGCATTTTTCTAATTTTAGTGTACCTTTATGCTGCATCCGAGGCCGGAGATGCGATCGACTTTAAGTACGATACAATCCTCCGGGAACGCATGAATCAGCTAGATATCGTCGATTGGCAAGACTTAGGCGAAAAAGCAGGCTTAAGTCGCTTCGGGGTGCGCTTAGTGCGACAGGGAGACGTGGGAAAACTCACGCTAGACCAACTGCGGCGGCTGGCAACTGTGCTAAATTTGAATTTCCAGGAATTCGATCGCACTTTAAGCGCACTGCCCGTATCGGCTGCAATCACCACGAATCCCAGCGAAATCGAAGAATTGAAACAGCAGTGTTTCCGGCTGCGCGAAGAATTGCAGCAACAAAAAACTCAACTAACTACCGATTTTCGCCGCGCCACCTTTGAACAGTTGCAAACTTTGTTAACCAACTATCCCAGCGCCCGCAAAATGGCAGAAGCCAAGCCGAATATGCCCGCCAAAAATCTCTCGGCTTTGTTTACGCCCCTAGAAAATCTCTTGTCAAGTTGGGATTTTGAAACAATTGGTTCAGCTTGGGAACAAGTGACTTACAATCCGCAGTTGCACCAGCCGGATGTTGAAGATATAACAGAAGGAGAGTTAGTTTATATTCGGTTTGTCGGCTATCGAGATGGAGAGCAAATTCTTGCTCCAGCTAAAGTTAGTCGCAGCCTTCCACCGGGAATAACAAATTAAATTGAAAATCTAAAATAGACATGACTACAGTTGCAATAGACTTCGGTACCAGCAACACGGTTGTTTGCATTCTCAACCCGGATACGCAAACACCAGAAACTTTGAGATTTGGCGAAATGTCCCGCATTTTTAAGACCAAAAAATCGAACCCAGATGCCCTAGAAATACCTGTAGTTCCGACTTTAGTGTTTGTGAAAAATGCGGGAGAGTTGGTATTGGGAGAAAAAGTGCGATCGCAGCGTTTAGGACAATCCCAGCCCGATCGCTTTTTCAAAGCTTTTAAACGCGACTTGGCTGCCGATTATCAGCCCCCGGCCCGCAATATAGACGGTGAAAGCTACACGCCGGAATCAGTAGCTGAACAATTTATCAGAACTATATGGAAACAATTATATCAGCAAAACATACAACCAGATAAATTAATTTTTACAGTACCAGTCGGAGCATTTGAGCGATATCTTGATTGGTTTCGCGACTTAGCAGAATCTCTCGGAGTTGAGGAAGTTCAGCTAATAGATGAATCCACCGCCGCGGCTCTGGGATATGCCGTACAACGCCCCGGTTCTTTGGTTTTAGTAGTCGATTTTGGCGGCGGTACTTTAGACTTAAGTTTGGTTCGCACTGCTGTTACCCCCCCCTTACCCCCCCTTATAAAGGGGGGGAGAAATTTCGATCCTTCCCTTAGCAAAGGGGAGACAAATCTTGCTCCCCCCCTTAGCAAAGGGGAGACAAATCTTGCTCCCCCCCTTAGCAAGGGGGGGACAAATCTTGCTCCCCCCCTTAGTAAAGGGGAGACAAATCTTGCTCCCCCCCTTAGCAAGGGGGGGACAAATCTTGCTCCCCCCCTTAGCAAGGGGGGGCTGGGGGGGGTGCGCGCCGAAGTTTTGGCAAAATCCGATGCTTATGTCGGCGGTGAAGATATTGACATCTGGATTGTTGAAGATTATTTGCGGCAAATTGGTTCGTCGCGGGCCGAAGTTGGTGGCGTGGGCTGGCAAAATTTATTGGAGATAGCGGAAAAGTTAAAGATTCAAGTTTCTCAAGTTAATGAGGCGAAGGAAAGTTGGTTTGACGATGAGAATTTTATGTCCTATGACTTGGTGCTAAACCGAGATCAGCTTGAAGAAATCCTGGAATCTAGGCAGTTGTTGGAACAGTTGCGGGAAGCTTTAGATGAAGTGTTGAGCATTGCGCTGGGAAAAGGTATCGGTAAAGCAGATATCGAACAGGTTTTGCTGGTAGGAGGAACTTCTATGATTCCGGCTGTATCTAATTTAGTGGTTTCCTATTTTGGGCGACAAAAAGTCAAAACAGATAAGCCTTTTGAAGCTGTAGCCCACGGCGCTTTAGCCTTGACACAATTGGCGAGTGTTGACGATTATTTGCGCCACAGCTATGCAATTCGACTCTGGGAACCTTATGCTAAAGCTTATACTTATTCGCCGATTTTTAGCAAAGAAATGAAGTATCCTTGTGAAAGTTCCGAAGAGTTGACGCTGCAAGTTGCCATTGAAGGTCAAAGGGAAATTCGGTTAGATATTGGAGAAGTTGCGGAGGTGTCGCAAGCGGAGGTTACTTTTAACGAAAAAGGGCAAATGACGAGCAGTTTGCTCAACAAACACAGCGATTTTCGTTCTTTGGAAAGCCACCACCAGCAGGTTTGTGTGGCGCATTTGAATCCGCCTGGGGTGTTGGGGATTGACAGGGTTTCGGTGAGTTTTGAGGTGGATGAGAAGCGGGTGTTGTTGGCTACGGTGCGGGATTTGGTGACTGGTAAGGTTTTGGTGGCGAAAGGGGCGATCGCCAAACTGCAATAATGGTACAATTGTTATTAAGATAAGATTCGGCGATTGAAATCGCTTCTACACAAACAAAGTCCGCCTCCGCGGACTGAAGAATATCGATTTAAATCAAATTTATGTCGCCATGAAGAAGCAACAAAATAAATTCAGCCACCTCACAGCAATTGAAAGAATTTATCTGTCATTTCCGGCAAGATTTTTATTAGAGCAAAACTTGCTTCAAGGTAAAGTTTTAGATTTTGGGTGCGGCTTCGGTAGCGATGTTAAATTGTTGCAGCAAAAAGGCTTTGATATTGCAGGTTACGACTCTTATTATTTTCCTGAATTTCCCGAACATAAATTCGACACTATCATTTGCTTTTATGTTTTAAATGTCTTGTTTCCCGAAGAACAAGCGAATGTGCTGATGGAAGTCTCACACCTGTTAAAACCCGGAGGTAAAGCATATTTTGCCGTGAGAAGGGATATCAAAAAAGAAGGTTTTCGAGAACACTACGTCCACAAAAAACCTACCTATCAGTGCATTGTCAAACTTCCTTTTAAGTCGTCTCTCTTAAATGAGTCTTGCGAAATCTACGAATACGTGCATTACAACCATCAAAGAAATTCAACTAATAACTGCATATTCTGCAATCCGTACAAAAACCTAACTTTACTGACAGAATCAGCGACAGCATATGCAATTTTTGACGGTTATCCTGCCAGCCAAGGTCATGTTTTAATTGTTCCCAAACGTCACACTGCAAATTATTTTGAATTGCCGTTTCGAGAGCAATCGGCTTGCTGGTTTATGGCGAATAAGGTGCAAGAGATGTTAATTAAAGATTTTCAGCCTGATGGTTTTAATGTGGGTATCAATATTAATAAAGATGCGGGTCAAAGTCGCAGTCACGCTGCGATTCATGTTATCCCCCGCTACAGGGGCGATGCGGATGGAAATAAAGGCGGTATTAGATATGTGATTCCTCAAGTTAAAAATAAAAATTAGGAATTTGTGAAAGATTTTTTTAACGCAGAGGCGCAGAGAACGCGGAGAGAGAAGAGATGGATTTATAATTTTTGTAAGGATTGTGATATTTGAGCAAAGGGTGAGCAAAATAGAGTTAAAATGTGTTTGCCAAGTCTCAAACTACACATTAGCAGTAATTTGGTGTTCTGTTTATGTCTAAGCGCAAAAAGCAAGAATGGCTCAAGGAAACTCTAGAGCTTAAAGAAGACCACAATTGGAAGTCAAAGCCTGGAACTCGCATCTTTGTCGCTGGAAGAGGTGCAGTCCGCTTTGATGTTCCTCAAGATTGGCATTTTGAACCGGATACAAAGTCGTTCCGGTTTACGGATAAGAAACCGCCGGATGATGATTGTTGTTTGGAGGTTTCGTTTAATTTGTTACCTCCTGGTAATTGGGGAGAATTTCCGCTGGTGCCGCTATTACAGAAAATAGTTGAAGATGATACCAGAAATCCGATCGATCCTGGGGATATTATCCAATTGAAGCGGCAAACTGCTCGGGTTGTTTGGACCCAATTTAAGTTTATCGACCCTCCCGAACAGCGGGAAGCTTATTCGAGAATCTGTATCGGATTGGGTTCTAATGTTCAGTGTTTGATTACTTTTGATTACTGGGTTGATGATGCTGAACGTTTGACTTCTGTCTGGGATACGGTGATGGATTCGTTAGTTCTGGGTTTGTTTATTAGTGACCCTCGAACGGGTTTTGCACGTCCAGATTAGAGATATGCAGGGTTGGAAGCTTCGGGTTTTGTGGCTGTGTATCCCTGAGTTCTTGAAGAAGTCGGGGATTTCAAATAATTGACGATCGCAAGTTTGATAGATTTAAGTCGATCTGCCGATCGTGAAATGCTATAATTATTAACAAGTTGTGCTTAGGGAGACTACGGAAATGCAGCTCGCACCATTTGAAAAAAAGATGTGGAAGAGTTTGCCACAAAACACACCAGATCGTGGCAGATTCGATCGCGATATCCACCAGCGCTACGACTTCAAAGAAACACCAATCGTTACCGAAATCAACCGTGAAAAGCTTCCCCGGTTTGTTGAATCATTAAAGCTTTCTAATTATATAGAAATGCGATCGTTTTACCAAAGAAGGGGTCGTTGGAATTCGACGATGAAATCCCGATTGATAGAGTCATTTATTCTCAATATTCCCGTACCCTCAATAATTCTGTACAAACAAGATTTCAAGCCTTATGAAGTCTTGGATGGTCAGCAACGAATCTCTGCTATTCAAGAGTTTTATGAAAACAAGCTCAAACTGACAGGGCTGGAAATTTTGCCTGAATTAAACGGACATACTTATAACCGACTTCCTCTAAAAATTAGAGCTAATATCGATCGACGCTCCATATCATCAATAGCAATTCTTGCCGAATTAACCTCTAATCCTGAAGCAGACAAGTTCCTCAAACAGAAAACTTTTGAACGTCTAAATACTGGCAGATTAAACTTCAGCCAACAGGAAATGAGAAACATTTTGTATGCTGGAAAGTTCAATGAACTGTTGCTAAAATTAGCGCGCCATCCCATATTTGCTGAAGCTTGGGGAATTCCGACAGATAATAACAGCGGGGAGTTAGAGAAAAACAGTATTTATGAAAACATGGAAGATGCTGAATTAGTTTTGCGTTTTTTTGCCCTAAGGAATATAGAACATTATCAACTGGAAATGCCCGATTTTTTAGATTTATATATGACAAAAACTTGGAAACTTACCAACTTCGATATAAAATTTCTGGAAGATAATTTTATAGAAACTCTTAAACTAGCACATAAAGTTTACGGAAAGTATTTATTTAAGCCGTTCGATCCTCAATCTCAAACTTGGTCTCAACAATCCAATCGCTCCTATTATGATGTGACTATGCTTGGTTTTAGCAAGCGGTTACCTGATGCCCAGAAGTTTTTTTCTAAAAAATTGCAAAATCGAGTTATTGAAGAAACAAAAAACCTCTTTAACAAACCGGAAGCTCGTTTTTTGACAGGAGGTGGAACAACTAAAGCAGAGATTCAAGAGCGGCTCGGAATATTTGACGAAATGCTTTCACAAGTTATCGGAGAGTAACTTGCGATGTTTGAGGAGATGATCGAGAAAGCTAGTGTCAAAATTTCAACCGTTCGTGCCATAATCAAGACTAATCATCGACTTAGAAGCATCGTATTTCGAGACAGTTTAAATAAACAGAAGTTGGAAGAAAATCCTGAATTTACCGCATTAATGGAGGTAATCTCTACCGAAAAGGAGTGGGAAATTTACGATCGCTCTGCTGTGGTAACTAGATTGTATGCTATTTACGAGCGCTTCGTTGAGGATTTAATTTCGGATTGGCTGCGACTTCTGCCGGATTTGGTTCCGCGCTATTCAGACTTGGAAGAAAAAATCCAAAATACCCACCGAGAGGGTATAGGGCGTTTGTTGATTGACATCAAAAAGAATAGGTTTCAACATCTTTCAGTTGAGAAAGTAGTGCAAGGATTATCCTGCGGCATTACTGACACTGGAAAATACGAGCTACTTCCTGATGCTTTTCTATTGCACGAGCAAAATTTACGCAAGGAAGTGCTAGAAACAGTCTTAAGAAATGCTGGAATTGATGACCCATGGAAATGGGTAACTAACCACAAAGAAATTAAATATTTTGTTGAAGAAGTTCGCGACAGTCAAAACACGGCTGAAGGAGAACTCAAACAACTGGTTGATTATCGGAATGAAGCTGCACACGGCTCGGTAGACGAGATATTGGGGACTCAAGAACTGTTGGACTTAAGTGATTTTGTTGAGGCTTTATGCAAATCACTTGCCGATTTAGTGACCTACAATATAATTTTACGCCAGAGCGATCGAGGATTGGTAAGGGAAATTGGAAAACTTACTGAGTGGTTCAAAAAACCGCAAGCAGGCGTAGCAAAAGTTAAGGAAGTTACATTAACTGTAGGAGAATGTGTTTTTCTAGTTTTAGTTAATGATGAATTATCGTACTGCTACTCTGCTACAATTGAGAGCATTCAGCTCAACGATATTTCTCACGATCGCCTGGAAATAACCTCGGAAGCAGAAGTAGGCTTAAAGTTCGATCTGGATGCCAGAATAGGATTGACTATTTATGTAACTAAATCAAACAAAGTTGACTAAAATTTTCGTTACTGTGAAGCGCGCTCTATCGCCACAAAATCCCAACAAGAGCGCTCCTCTTCGAGGGCTGCGCTAACGCACAAATACCGTACAATAATCCCACCATCCCGCATCTACCAAATCCTAACCCCATGCTTTGCGATTACCTCGTACAAATCCTCACCGCCCGCGTCTACGATGTTGCTCAAGAATCCCCCCTAGAAGTAGCCCCCAATCTATCAACGCGGCTCAACAATAAACTGCTGCTGAAACGCGAAGATATGCAGTCTGTTTTCTCCTTCAAACTGCGGGGCGCGTACAACAAAATGGCGCAACTGTCGCCGGATTTGCTAGCACAAGGTGCGATCGCAGCTTCCGCCGGCAATCACGCCCAAGGAGTCGCCCTCGCTGCCCGCCACCTGGGAACTCGCGCGATTATCGTCATGCCCGTAACGACGCCGCAGGTGAAGGTTAATGCGGTGATAGCCCGCGGTGGAGAGGTGATTTTGCATGGGGATACCTACGATGATGCCTACGCTTTTGCGCGCCAATTAGAGGTCGAAAAAGGCATGACTTTTATTCACCCTTTTGACGATCCGCACGTGATTGCGGGACAGGGTACGATCGGCATGGAAATTCTGCGGCAACATCAAAAACCGATTCACGCGATTTTTGTAGCAATTGGCGGCGGTGGATTGATTTCGGGAATTGCGGCTTATATCAAGCGATTGCGCCCGGAAATTAAGATTATTGGTGTGGAACCGGTGGATTCCGACGCGATGAATCAATCGCTGAAAGCGGGTAAACGGGTGCGGTTGTCGCAGGTGGGTTTATTTGCTGACGGCGTTGCGGTGCGGGAAGTTGGCGAGGAAACTTTTCGGCTTTGTCAGGAGTATGTGGATGAGATTATTTTGGTGGATACGGATGATATTTGTGCGGCGATTAAGGATGTTTTTGAGGATACGCGATCGATCTTAGAACCTGCTGGCGCTTTGGCGATCGCAGGTGCGAAGGCTTACGTGGAACGGGAACAAGTCGCAGGAGAAACATTAATTGCGGTTGCTTGCGGCGCGAACATGAATTTCGATCGCCTGCGTTTTGTAGCAGAAAGAGCGGAGTTTGGCGAACGTCGGGAAGCGATTTTTGCAGTCACAATTCCCGAACAACCGGGAAGTCTCCGCAGGTTTTGCGAATGTTTGGGTAAGCGCAATCTAACTGAATTTAGCTATCGAATTGCGGATGAAAAAGCAGCGCATATTTTTATCGGTGTCCAGATTCAAAATCGTGCCGATGCGGTAAAAATAGCAGCGAGTTTTGAAGATTGCGGCTTTAAAACTTTGGATTTAACTGATGATGAATTAACGAAATTGCACTTGCGACATATGGTGGGTGGCCGTTCGATGCTGGCGGATCATGAGTTATTTTATCGCTTTGAATTTCCCGAACGTCCGGGTGCGTTGATGAAGTTTGTGGGTTCGATGAGTCCTAATTGGAATATCAGCGTTTTTCACTATCGGAATAACGGCGCAGATTACGGGCGAATTGTGGTGGGAATTCAGGTACCACCAGATGAGATGAAGGAGTGGCAGGCTTTTTTGGATACGCTGGGCTATCAGTATGGGGATGAGAGTCAGAATCCGGCTTATAAGTTGTTTTTGAGGTAGTTTATTATTCGGCGGTTGAAACCGCTTCTACACAAACGAAGTCCGCCTGCGCGGACTAAGAGATTGGACGCGAACAATGTCATGTCGGGTTTTCGACGCATCAAACTTCCGATCGCAAATTCTGCACATCCTGAACGCTGAGTCCGGTTATTTGGGCTATGGTTGCGTCATCTAGGCGATCGAGTAACTGCCGTGCGATCGCGAGTGTTGCTTCTTTTTTAGCTTCTTTTCGAGCTTGTTTTTCAGCATAGATTATAACTCCTTGTTGGTCATAAATAAACATTTCTTGCCGTTCGATAGCGTCCAGCTCGTCAGGATTTAAATTAACTTGATTTGCTATATCAAAGGCTTGATGAATCTCTGGAATGACATCCATTGTTTCTGGGATTTGTGTCAGCGTATTAGCATATTTTATGAAATAAATCCATTTATCCACCAGGGTTTCTAACTGTGACAAATCTTTGGTAAATTTCGGGAGTTCGACAAACACTAGCTTCATGTTATTATCGGTATATCTCAGATTAGTCGTTTCTTCTTTGTAAACAAATCTAGAAATTACCCGATCGCTATTTTCAAACATCTCAAAATCAGTCAGTGTCAGTGCAATCACAGGTTGCAGCATTCCGTAGCCTTGTCCTTTCTGTAATTGAGAAACATAGGTTTTTGCAGCGTTGTATAAAACTCTCTTTCCGAAAAACTCTACATTTAATACCTGCATTTCAATAATGACGAGAGTACCATCGGCAAGTCGGGCTTTCACATCTAAGTAAGTATCTTTTAACCCTGTGATTTTTGGGGGCAAATTGGGATTAATAATTTCTAAGTCTTCTATGGTAGGATTGCCATCGTAAATCATGGCGTTGAGAAAGCTGATGAGTATGCCTTTGTTATCTGAAGAACCGAAGATTTTTTTGAAGGCGTAATCGGTTTTGGGGTTGATGAATGTCATGGTGGGAAACGGGAATCGCGACGGCTGTCTCGATTGTATCATCGGTGCGATGGCTACTTCCTTAGCTTGTGCCTACGAACTTGACGGGTGCGATCGCCCGTAGGAGAAGATAATGAGCTATCCTCACTCTTGAGAGTCAGAAGGGCGATCGGGCTTTTCCAGATAGATGCGATTGGAAGTACAATAAAGTTAAAAGTTACAAAAGGGAACAATGGCAGCACGCGATCGCTTTCATGAAGCCGTTAAGCTTGCCCTTCAGAAGGAAAATTGGGTGATTACCGACGATCCGCTGAGGCTAGAAACCGGTTGAGCAAAGTTTGAGATTGATTTGGGTGCAGAGCGTTTACTCGCAGCACAACGGGCAGGAGAAAAAATCGCCGTTGAAATTAAAACATTTTTGGGTGACTCCCCGATTACGGATTATCATGCGGCATTAGGACAGTTTCTGAATTATCGGCTTGCATTAGAACTTAAGGAACCCGATCGCAAGCTTTATTTAGCAGTTCCTGTTGCGGTGCACGAAGCTTTTTTTCAGCGGGAGTTTTTGCAAATTTCGGTAGAGCGGCATCAAGTTAACCGCATTGTCTACGATCCAGTGAATGAGGTGATTGTACAATGGATAAGCTAGAGCATTATCGTCAGTCGATTCAAGCATTATTGACTGAATATGTGGCAACTCCGATCTCCAATGGTGCGATCGAATCGCAAATAATTTTTGATACGCAGCGGGATCATTATCAAGTGACGAATGTTGGTTGGGATGGACATCGGCGGGTGTATGGATGCGTGCTGCATTTAGATATTAAGGATGGCAAGATTTGGTTGCAGCAGAATACAACGGAGATGCGAGTGGCGCACGAGTTGGTGGCAATGGGTGTGGCAAAGGAGGATATTATCTTGGGATTTCAAGCAACCTATGTGCGCGAGTACACGGGCTTTGGAGTGGCTTAGCGATCGCTAAAAATAATGTCACCAGCAGCGATTTCCTGACGTACTATCTCAGCTAGACTATCCCACTGAGCGTCTGTTGTAGCTTCAAATTGAGCCTTCCACACCTGTTCGTCACTGATATCCTCTTCCGCCATTAGAATGCGGATTAACTCTCGTTTGTCGATCGCAGATAGTTGTCTAATGGTAGGGAGTAATTCTGTTAGTGTCATCGGTTGTTTTCCTACGATGCGTCTATGTTAACGGTAGCAGGTCAACGTAGTAATTGCAACTTCTAGGGGAGTTTGACAAAAAATGCCCAAAAATTGCTATAATAAAGAGTCTTAGAAACTTAACACTAAAGGCTGAGGTTAAAGTCGTGACAATAACTTCACAAGAAACGGATGTAGAGATTCAACAATTCCCTATTGTTCTGGGACAGGGAGGGGAAATTACCATTCCCCAGTTATTACAAGATGCTCTCAAGGTCGATCGGGGAGATATGCTGGTGCTACTCCAAATAGGTAATTTGATTGTGCTTGCTCCCAAACAACCTCAAGTTCCCCAACTAATCGATCGGATTGCAACGATTATGGAAAATGAAAATGTGGGTTTGACTGATTTATTGGCGGGTTTAGAAGCGGAGAGAGAGGCGATTTGGCAGGAGAAACAGTCTTGATGCGTAGGATATTTGCAGACTCCAGCGTGTTAATTGCCGGATGCGGATCGCGAACGGGAGCTAGTCGTGCTGTGCTGACAATGGCTGAAATAGGTCTTTTAAAGTTGGTTATATCTGACCAAGTTTTGAAGGAATGCGATCGGAATATACGCAAAAAAATACCTGCATCTCTGCCAATTTTTACAGAGTTGCTAGCTACTATCAACCCCGAAATTCAACCTGATCCATCCCTCGAAGAATCATCGCGGTGGGCGGCTATTATTGAAGCTAAAGATACCCCGATTTTAGCAGCGGCTGTTCTGGCAAATGTCGATCGCCTGTTGAGCTTAAATACCAAAGATTTTACGTCCGAAGTTGCTGCACAAAGCGGGTTAATGATTCAAACTCCAGCAGAATTTGTTACAGAAATCCGAGAGATTGTAGGAAAAGGTTTGTCGTCAACGTGATTCGAGGGTGATGAGCGACGAATAATAAAGGCGATCGCCCTTTGTTTTTTTGAGTAAGGGCGATCGCTCTTCGCACACCACAATCTATTATGGTTTTATCCAACCTTTAACGATCGCCTTCCCGACATTGACATAAGGATTGTCTAAAAACTCTTCGATCGCAGCTTCACCACCAGCCTGCAATGCACCAACCGCACGACGCTTGAAACTGGGGGTAGTTTCATCATTAACGTGAGCAATCTTTTCCGCATCAGTAGCGGTGGGATTACTTACCTCTAATTGTTTGAGCAGTTGTTGAATTTCTTTTGCTGAAGCCGCAAGAGTTTGTTTCTGTTCTGATTGTTGGACAAAAGAGTTGTTGTCAGAGCTGGCATTCTCACCCATAGCCCCAACCTGACCATGATTATTATAAGAAGTTTGTGACACTACTTTACTCTCGGATACGGGTTTATACTCTACATTTCCATCGACGTTTCCTTGAACCAAGTTGCCCTGAAAACTACTATTATTCATGTCTACAGATTTACGTTCCATAACTGCTAGCATCCTCAATTGCTAATGTTTACTTTTAGTGTTATGTTAGCTCAATTACCAGAAAGATACGAAGTATTACCACCGACATTTCCCTGTATTAAGTTACCTTTTACTTCACTATTGTTGATACATATTTCATAAGATACGTTGTTTTTTTCTTTTTCTATAAAATCATATATGCCTAAAACTATCTGTTTGAGTTTTGCTAGTTCATCCGTAACAAATAGCGTTTTGTCACCTGAATTTAGAGTAATTAATAGACCGTGGTATTTGGGCTTTTTCCAGTTCCAAACTACACCTCCAATTGCAACCAATACCAACAAACCACCTAGTGCACTGTTACCTATACCAGCTATCAATGAAGCAAAAAAAATACTGACAATTATCGACCAAGGAATCGTTCCAATATCGACCGCTCCTTCACTAAAACTTGTTATATTGTGAGTTTGATAAACAGTATTTGAAAAACGAACTGTTCTTTGGGTTATAGTAATAACTTGATTTCGTTCTAAAGCGATGCTCTGATTACTTCCCAAGAGGTTTGGTGTTGCCATTTATTATACCTATAAAATTGATGTTTGATGCTATGTGACGACACCCTTTTCAGCTCTGAGGCACAACTACGCGCCTGTTAATAAACACTCTAGTAAGATGCTTGTGTCTGCTTTACTGATACTAAACCGATCGCACAAAAATTAAAAGCGGAAAAAGACGGATTTTTCTTAAATTATTGTAAACTACGGAAAAAGACGGATCGAGACGGATAAAGTCGGCTATAATAACCACTGTCCTCCCACATCCCGGATGATGCGCCTTCAAGAAATACTTCAATTTATAGATGATGCTGTCTACGCCAAGACAGGCAAAAATTTAAATGACTTGCAGCGCGGAATTATTGAAGGAACGCTGAAGCGTCAAAAGTATGATGACATTGCAGAAAATTGTGGTTGTTCAGCGGGTCATGCTAAGGATGTAGGTTACGAGCTTTTGCAAATGTTATCTGATGTCTTTGATGAAGAAGTTGATAAAAAAAATCTTAAATCAGTCGTAGAACGGCAAGGTGCTCTAAATATTTCTTTGGGTGCTCGAAGCTTTAATAGCAATAATAATATAATCGGCTGTGTAAACATGGGTTCCGAACAAACAATTCCTACGCCAGATAAAAGTCAGCCGGAAAATCCCGACTTGCAGGATGAAAGCAAAAATCAAACTAAGATTGAAACAATAGATAAATTACGGCAGTTTGGCTTAAGCGATGAGCAAATTGCCGAAGCGCTAGATCTACCTTTAGAGCAGGTTAAACAGGTGGACTTGGAGGAATAAATTCTGCGCCCTGTGCGAATTTTACTAAAGTGAAACTAAAAAAGGAGATATTTCAGGCGTTGTGCATAATTCCCAGAAACCGGGTTTCTTCCGAGATATTTAGCCACCCAACCCAAATTTTGTAAGAAACCCGGTTTCTTAGCCTTTGCATACTTCCCAGAAACCGAATTGGAGAATCAATTGAAAATAAAAATTATCATCCACGAAGCAGAAGAAGGCGGATTTTGGGCAGAAGTTCCTGCTATTCCTGGCTGTGCAACTGAGGGAGAAACCTTCGAGGAATTGTTGCAAAACCTTTGTGAAGCAATCGAAGGTTGCCTTGTTGAAGTAAAATAAAATATCCTCATATATTTTCAGCTATGAACACAAAACTCATTGAATCCTTGGTACAAATCATCCAGACACTCTCTGAAGAAGAGCAATTGCTAATCAAAGCAAAACTATTTAATAACATCCCCTATCCTTCTACTGCGGAAATAGCCCAGTTAGCCCAAACCGGTGGAGCATTTCAATTCCTGCACGATGAACCTGATATTTACAACCTTGAAGATGGAGAGCCAATTTAGTGAAGCTAAAAAAAGGAGATATTGTTTTAGCTGAATTTCCCTTTACAGATTTGAGTCAGAAAAAGTTACGTCCGGCTTTAGTGCTGTGGGCAAGTTAAACCATAGATGAAATTACTATCTGCTTCATTTCTTCGCAAAATGTCACTAGCCTAAGTTTAGATGAATTTGCTTTAAATGCTTCATATCCCGAATTTTCTAGCACGGGATTAAGAGTATCTTCTAAAGTTAGAGTGACTCGGATTGTCAGCCTTGAACAGAGATTAATAGTGAGACGATTGGGCGAGTTAGGAAGTCAGCAAATGCAGCAATTGAATACAGCTATAATACAAGCATTTCAATTAGTATAGCCTTGTTTACTCTCGCGCGCTTGCCGGAAACGATCGCAAATCCCTGCAATAAAAGTTTCGCCATGATTTCAAACCAGCACCGGACGACTTCTCAGCGGCACAAGAATTTCATGCAAAACACTAGGCTTCGCACTAAGATATACTTCACCACAATTACCCTCGTTATATCCGACAACAATAGCCCCGATCGCACTACCGATTTCAGGATACATCTCTTCACTCATCTCTCCCTCATCCAAAAAGTCTGGAATTTTAATCAAACCTTTGACACCATCTTCACCAATATTAACAAACACTCCAAAGGGAGCATGATATTCAACTTTACCCAGCAAAAACTGCCCCAATCTGTACTTTAATTTAATTTGTTCCCAGCTTTGACTATCCATAATATTCACTGTGGTTTGAGGACTCGTGGAAATTGGTTGAGTATGGCAAACAAGCGTTGAGGTACAATTACCTCAATTCGCTCGTAACCGTCTTTTTCATCATAGCGATATTCCAGCGACTTGAAATACTGCTCATAACTTGACCGATCAATTGAAACCTCCAGTATCCCTTCTTTATAGCTTTGATTATACTCTTCTGCAATACTTCGATCGTTGGGGCCGGCAAAATAGCAATTTCCATCGACATAAGGAGGATTGTAGGGAAAATCGACTGGTTGAAATCCCTCTTTCAGTAATTTCTGACCTTTGCGTTTTTGAGGTGCTTTGTAAATCGTAATGATTTGGGGGGATTGTGACTGACTAGGTTCCATGTAAAATGCTTCAAATCTCCCTACACTTTCCTTCACTAAATGCTTGTTCTGCTTGTCGAATCAAGGGGTCAAATTTGCCTGCTTTCAAATCCTCTTCGATTTGCCGATCCCAAAGAGATTCTTGGAACTCTTCAAGCCATTCAAAAAACTCTGCGAGTTCATTTTGTGGAAGTTCCCTTACTGCTGTCTTGAGTTCTGTAATGTTCATGGGTAAGTAATTTTTTTCGTAATATTTGTTTACGTGTTTGCTCTAATTATATAGCATCGATCGACATCACCGACCTTCGCCATCACATTATACCAAAGGGTGCATCTCACTTTTGAAGAGGGCGAAGCATGACCGCATATAAGTTATTAGTTATAATTTTATATTGACTGCGGTCATGCTTCGCCCCTACAAACATATTTGCTTGCATTGAGATGCACCCATACCAAATCTCCTTCTATTACCTCTCTTCAGTCTCGCGTTTCGCCGACTTGGTTGTTCCTGTAGAAGCGATTTCAATCGTCTGGTGACTGACAAATTAGTAGCATGGAAAGAGGAATCTTCGTCTGTGGATGTATCGGTTCCTGGAATTCGCACACTCTCCAGCCGGATTTCGATACTTGTTGAAACCAGGAACTAACTGTGCGAAAATACCACGGCATCGGCTCTCGAAAAACTCCGCCGAAGTTGTCGAAAGTCTCGATTTTCCATCCATCAACATAGGGCTGTGGCTGACACGCTGTGAATGGATGAACTGTCTGGATTAACAAATGTCCGTCTGAGACTGTGGCTTGGCGTAACGATCGCAATAAATCTCCAATTTCCTCACCAAGTAGCGAAAAATTGCAGACAATCCCATCGTAGGATTGACCGAGTATCAGCGGATCGGCAATAATGTCATCGTAGCCGATCGCCCGAAAACAACCGCTGCTTTTCTCACGAGCGCGATCGATCAAACCACGGGAAGCATCAACTCCAACCACCTCTACACCGTGCTTTGCTAAGGCGCGCCCCAGCCAACCTTCACCGCATCCGACATCCAGCACTCGCCGATGCCCGTAGCGCAGCACAGCTTGTAGAATAGCCTCATCCGTTGCTGCGCGGCGACTTTCGATCGAATTTTGCTCGATCGCCCGCGTCCATGCGTCAGCATTAGCTTCCCAACTCTTTTGAATTTGTTGTTCAGGGCGATCGAATTTCATGGTAATTCTATTCTTGGTACTAAGACTTACGAAGAAATCTGATTTTGAATCCGATTCTGCGTAAGTCCTGAGTATATAAAAACGAGTTCAGAAAGAGCGATTCTTAAACCCATCTACCCACAACAACCCTCACCGTTCCATCCGCCAAAGTTTCCTCTTCTTCCACATTAAAACCCTCAGACTCCACCGCCGCCATCAAACTTTTGCGCGCGTATTTCTGACTGATTGAATTAACAAAATCCTGCTGGTTAATGCGAGCGCCCCAAAAATCCGCCACCAATTCATAATCCTCTCCGCTGCGCCGAAAACCCAAATCGTAACCGTTGGACTGCCGAATCACGTACTCGGCATTAGTTTTCTCGCCATGATAACCCCGCACCTGCACATTGCACTCTACTTGATAACCCAACTCTTCCAACACTTGATGCAGCAGTTCGCCGTTTTTGATCTGAACCTTGATCGTTGTGAAGTGTGACATATCACTTTCGGATTTTTGTGTGAAACGCTGATTTGATTATAATAACATAAATAGCAACAGTCAATAAGTTAGGACTTACGCTATTTAACCCGATATTTACGAAATATTGCGGGTTTTGCTTTTTTTGCGCCTGCAATTAAACCCGGTTTCTGGCAGCTTGGTACCCAGCGTCATGCCCTTGCCAAAATTTAAGTTTTAAATCGCTCTACCGATTGTCAACTTTCGTGTCTCGCCAGTTAATTACCAATTCCCCAATTTCCCAATCTAAAATCTAAAATCTAAAATCTAAAATGGTATGATTTCCGACAATTCTAACCAACCCAAAGAATATGATGCCGTCCTCGGCGGTCAAAGTCAAATCCCGATCGCCGCCGCCGTTTTGGGAGGCATCGCCGGAGTCAAGCAGCGCTTGCACAGTCCTAGTGTCGAGCCGCGCATGGCCGCCGTTAAAGATGCTCCTAAATACGGAGACGCCGGTTTGAATTTAGCAATTGCAGCCCTGCTAGATCCCGCACTCGAAGTGCAGCGAGTTGCTTATTCAGTTTTGCGACAACGGACAGAACCTTTTGTCCGCCAAGCTTTAACAGAATTCGTACCTTACCAGTTGTTTGACTGCATCCGCACTGTGAAAACTGGGACAAATGTAGCGATTAGTCCCGGAGGATCTCGCACGGCGAGTTTGCACGGCAAAATAATTAGAATTTGCGATTTAGAGACAGGAGAAATACTCTATACTGTAGACAAGTATCCCCGCGCTCAAGAAACTTTTGTTCTTTGCCAAGAAACCGAAGTTTTTGTCAGGAGCAGAAATCTTCCGAAACACCGCGCGATCGAAATTTGGCAGGGAGGAGAATTGCTGCATACTTCCCTCGGACACGAAGGGGAAATTACCGCAATTGTCATCAGTCCCGACAGTCGAGTTATCGCCACGGGTTCGGCAGATACTACAATCAAAATTTGGGATTTAGAGAGCGGAAAGTTAATTTGTACTTTTGGCAGTCATTTAACTTGGGGAGCTCATAAAGGAGGAATTGCGAGTTTGGCTTTTAGCCCGATCGCACCAACTCTCGCGCTAGCAGCAGTTCTGATGGTACCATTAAAATCTGGAACCTCGGCAGCCGAGAATGCTCCCAAACAATTAAAGGTTATGCCAATTGTCTAGCTTTCAGTCGAGACGGGCAGACTTTGGCTGCTGGCGGCTGGGACAGAAACATTCAACTGCGCCAGCTATCGCATCCGGATAGTCCAATAACTTTGGCAGGGCATTTTAACTCGATAAATGCGATCGTCTTTAGTCCCGACGGGCGCACTGTTGTCAGTGCTAGCGCCGATGGTAATCTCAAATCATGGAATGCCCGCACCGGCGAACAAATTCACACTCTCGGCGGACATCAAGCTTCTGTTACTTGTCTTACTTTTAGCAGCGATGGCGAAACTATTATCAGCGGCAGTTTAGACAAAACTATCAAATCTTGGGGAATTAATTGAAGGCAGAAGGAATAAGAAATAACGCAGAAGTCAGAAGGAAGGGCAATATCAAATCCGCCCTTCATCGTCCTGTATTCATCTCTCTTATCTCCCTCTGTGTTCTCTGTGTTCTCTGCGGTTAAATAATTCCGATGCAACCGGAAACGATATAACATCTCTGGGAACAGTAAAAACCGTTTGTTACTCTTCCCAGAGCGTCCCGGCACACCAAAGCTGATATACATATAGCGAGTGTCCCGCACACCAAAACACCGTGTAAAAGCAAAACACAGATGTGGCCCTTGGAAAAAGCAAGAGGAAATGACGAAGAGGGAAGGGGCAATCGACAATCGACGGCATGGGGCAAGTGCAATGCGAGAACTTCCTAACCGTCGGGCCCGGTGGTTATATTTCAAAATTCGCGATTTCCGATTCCTAGGTGCGTAAATATACGCAAGCAAATATAATAACTTTATAATTCTAGGTCTTGTGCAAGCCGAGGATTGCGAAACTTCTTTTTGCACTACTACACATACTTAGGGTAAAAGTATCGATTCGCAACCATTATTCAGCTTGTTGTCAATTTCTGAATAGTCGCCACACAACCGGGCAAGCCACGATTTATGAATCCTTGACACTAGCTTGAAATTATCGAATCTTCCTCAGATGAGTATCGCAACGAACTGTAATATTTGATTGAAAAAGTTTATGCTTAAAAGATAGGCAGGGGTTAAATATAACAGTGCTTCCCTGAGTAACCATGTCACACTGCAACCAATCCATCTATGCTTCCAGCAATGCCACAGAAATCTGCGGTACTACTGCCAGTTGGCAGGAAAAAGCCGATCGACTAACGGTAGAATTAGGCAACACGCGCGATCGGCTTCAGGCAGAAATCGATCGCCTGAAACAAGACAACCAAACCCTGCACGCCGCTGTCAGTTGTGCTCCAGTTTTCCTGTGGGCAACCGACAAAGACGGCAGGTTAACCCTTGCAGCAGGCAAAGGATTGGAAAATTTGGGGCTCGAACCGGCTGAGACCCTCGGGCAGTCGATTTTTGCAGTTTACAGCCAGCCAGATATCTTAGAAAATATTGCCCAGGTACTAGCGGGAAACGATCGCACTTGGAATGCCCAACAGGGGCATTTTATTCACGAAATTCGATCGGCACCGCTGCAAGACGCAAACGGCGAAGTTGTCGGGGCTGTCGGTGTTTCTACTGATATTACCGAGCGCGAGCGAGCCATGACAACTCTCTCTCTTTCAAATCAAGAATTAGAAGACAAACTTACTCTGCAAACGGCAGTCTCGAATGCAGCACTGGCCGAAAGCGAAAAAAAGTACCGCAACCTCGTAGAAACCTCCCAAGAGTTGATTTGGTCGATCGACATTCAAGGCATCTTGACTTTTGTCAATTCCGCCGCCAAAAGGATCTACGGTTACGAACCCCTAGAAATGATCGGTCGTCGCTTTGCAGATTTTTTGATTAAAGAAGAAAAAGCCAGACAAATAGAAATATTTGCCCAACTCTTAGCAAGAACCAGCCTTCAGCCACAAACCCCTAATTTGCCTTACGAAATAGTACACATCCGCAAAGACGGTACCGCCGTCCACCTGCGCGTCAACAGCATCGTCAACCAAGCTGAAAACGGCGCTATTTTAGGCCTGTGCGGAACGGCGACAGATATTAGCGATCGCAAGCGCTCCGAAGAAGCACTCCAAGAAGCTACAGACCAACTTCGCGCCGTCTTGGATGCCGTACCCGGACTGATTTCTTGGGTCAGTTCAGATTTGCGGTATATTGGAGTCAACCAGCACTTAGCAACCTCGTTCAAACGGTCTCCTGAAAGTTTTGTCGGGGAAGAAATCAACTTTCTCGACAAAGGCTCAACTTTTGGACAACTGATCCGAAACTTTTTTCACAGTTCATGTCAGCAAACCTCCCAAGAAATAGATATAGAAATTAACGGCTTAGCCTGCAATTATTTAATAGTAGCTCAAAAATATCATCAAGGAACCGCAGCAGTTTCCGTAGGAATAGACATTACCGAGCGCAAGCGCGCCGAAGCTCAAAAAAGCCAATTAATCGTTTCTTTGCAAGAGTCTGAATGCAAATTTCGGAGCCTTTACGAAGCCACCAGCGACGCAGTAATGCTGATCGAAGAAGACAATTTTTTTGACTGCAACCTCGCCACCCTAGCAATTTTTGGTTGCAGCAATCAAGAACAGTTTTACGGCAAGAAACCTAGCGAATTCTCCCCGGAATTTCAGCCTAACGGACAAGACTCGTGCAGTCTAGCAACACAAAAAATATCCGCAGCAATGCAAACAGGTAGCTGTCGCTTTGACTGGGTGCACAAACGGCTAGACGATTCAGAATTTCCCGCAGAAGTGCTGTTAAATGCAATGGAAATTAACGGTAGAAAAATAATTCAAGCAGTAGTGCGGGACATTACAGATCGCAAGCGCGACGAAGATCGCATCAAAGCATCCCTCGCAGAAAAAGAAGTCCTCCTCAAGGAAATTCACCATCGCGTCAAAAACAACCTTCAAGTTATTTCGAGTTTGCTCAAACTTCAGTCCCGCTACATCCAAGACAGTCGCGTTAGTGAAATGTTAAAAGAAAGTCAAAACCGAGTCAGATCGATGGCCATGGTGCACGAACAATTGTATCAATCCAAAGACTTGTCAAACATTGATTTTGCTGAATACATCCAAAATCTTGCCCACAATTTATTCCAAGCTTATGAAATTGATACAGAAGGCGTGAAGTTGCAAACAAATATTGCGCCGTGTTCTATGAATATTGATACGGCAGTTCCTTGCGGGTTAATTATCAACGAGCTTGTGACAAACTCGCTCAAGTATGCTTTTACAGGACAAACTCAAGGTAAAATAAAAATAGATTTTACTTTAGATAATAACCGGGTTTGCGTGCTAGCTGTGAGCGACAGTGGAATTGGTTTCCCTCCAGACTTAGATTATCGAAATGCCCGAACATTGGGTTTGCGACTGGTCGGGTCTTTGGTCAAGCAAATTCGGGGTAAAATAGAACTGTTAGAAACGGCTGGCACGAATTTTAAAATAACATTTTCCAAGCAAAATAGCACTTTAAGGAGACAACTTAATGTCAAATAAAAAAATTCTGATAGTTGAGGACGAAAGCATCATTGCGGAAGACATTTCCGACAGTTTAATATCTAGAGGGTATAGCATAACAGGTATTGTGTATTCCGGAGAAGAAGCGATTGAATCCGCAGCCGAATTCAGACCAGATTTAGTTTTGATGGATGTTAACCTCCAAGGAGAAATCGACGGAATTACAGCAGCAGAAGAAATTCGATCGCGCTTTCAGATTCCGGTAGTTTATTTGACAGCTTATGCGGACGAAAACACTTTACGGCGCGTCAATGCAACGAAACCTTTCGGCTATATTGTGAAACCATTTGAAGAAAAAAACTTGCACACAACTATTCAAATAGCTCTCCACCGACATCAGCATGACTGCTTGACAAACTTGCCAAATCGTTCGCTGTTACGAGAGCAGCTAAGTCTGCTATTAGACAAGCAAAAAGAATTGCCCGAAATGATTCCCGTTGTCATTCTTAGTTTAGATAGAATTAACCGGATTAACAGTACCTTGGGGCACGATATCGGCGACTACGTACTTTGCAAAGTTGCTGAGCGGTTGAGCAACTGCACGGAGAAGATTAATATTGTGGCTCGTTTGGAATCTGCCGAATTTGCAATTGTTCTCGAACCAGTTGCCGAAAAACAGGATGCTGCCAAGATTGCTCGAAACATTTTAGATATTGTAGCCCAAGCTATGATTGTCAAAGGCTCGGAACTCTATGTCACGGCAAGTATGGGCATTTCTTTGTCTCCTGGCGACGGCAACGATGGAGAAGAACTGCTAAAAAATGCTTATACAGCTATGTACAATTCTCAGGAAAAAGGTGGCAACAAGTATCAGTTTTATACGGCAAAAGTTGCGAATAATTATATCAATAAATTCACTCAAGAGACTTGCCTGCGTAATGCTTTAAAACGCTCGGAATTTGAAGTTTACTATGAGCCACAAATAGAAATTAAAACCGGAAAAATTATTGGTGCTGAAGCTTTGGTGCGCTGGAACCATCCAAAAAGGGGCAGAGTTTCCCCTGCGGAATTTATTCCCATGGCTGAAGAGATGGGCTTGATTGCACCGCTGGGCGAATGGGTGTTAGAGACGGCTTGCAGGCAAACTAAAGCTTGGCAAACAGAGGGTTTGCCTCCGCTGCGGGTAGCAGTCAACGTATCAGCCCGCCAGTTCGATCGCAAAAATTTGACCGAGAGAGTCAGCCAGATATTAAGAGAAACTCATCTAGATCCTAAATGTCTGGAATTAGAATTGACGGAAGGTTTAGTTTTGCAAGATGAAGCGGCAGCAGCTCAAGCTTTTACTGTGTGGAGAGATATGGGGATTAGGATAGCAATTGATGATTTTGGCACGGGATATTCTTCTTTGAGCTATCCGAAACGCTTGCCGTTTGATGCGCTCAAAATTGATAAGAGTTTTATTCGCGATATTGCTGACGATCGCCAAAATGCTGCGATTACAATAGCGATTATTCAAATGGCGCACTCCATGAATATGACTGTGATTGCTGAGGGGGTAGAAAATCAGCGGGAACTTTCTTTTTTGTGTGCACACGATTGCGACGAAATTCAAGGTCATTTTTTCAGTCAGGCTTTGCCAAAGGCTGAGTTTGAAGTGCTGCTCAAAAGCGATAAGTGCTGGAATTTTTAGGCATTGGGAATTGGGCATGGGGCATGGGGGATTGTTCAACAGTTGACAGTTGACAGTTGACTGTTGACTGTTGACTGTTTGATAGCGATCTTTACCTTTAAGTCCGAGGATTGGAGTAATGAATAGTCTAATACCATTTTTATAAAATTGTGCAATACGCTTGACCCCCCCTAGCCCCCCCTTGTAAAGGGGGGGACAAGAATACTGTTGCTTTTTTTTAATTGGTATAATTTTAATTTCTCCCGATCGGGGTTGGGGCTTTTAACCAATTCTTTCTGGTAATTTTCCGCAATGACTAATGACTAATGACTAAGAGGGCGGGCACTCAAGGCCGGGCCCCTACCAACTGACAACTTACTAATTTAAAAGATTCGCCCAACCAGCCAATTTCCCAGCCACAACCCGAAACCAGAAGTAGCCACTAACAGGATAAATGTGTAAAGCCCGCCATTGCCGATCGACCTTTCCCCAGCTACCATCCGCGCCACAACTCCCGCAATAATCCCGATCGCAGCCCAAGCCCCATAAACAGCCTGAGAGCCCGCCACAGCCAAGGCTTGGGGTAGAGCCTCCGCACCCGGCCCAGCCAAAGCCCCCGCCCACGCACCAATCAAGAGCCCGATCGCACCTCCAAGCCCGACGGGCCCACCAGAATGTACGCCTAGTTCCGCCGCCAGCCCGCACATCAAGCCCACAATCCCCCAACAAACCGCCTCCACTAACACCTTCAGCCAATTACCGGAACCCGTTCCAGCCATCAATCCCACCACTGTCAGCACTCCCGCTGCTGCCAAAACTACAGCCACGGCCCGGGACTGGGCCTCTGAACTGGCGATCGCCCCCAAACCAGCCCCAACTAGCGCCCAAGCAGCCCCTGTTGCGATTCCTCCCGCCTGAAAACCGGCGATCGACCCCCCCACCGTCCCAGCCAAAACTAACGCCGCCAGCCACACTCTAGGCGTTGCCGAACCCTCCGCCAGCAAAATCGCGGCCCACAACCAATCCGCACCCCAGATTAAAGTCAACATCCACATTGGGGCGTCAAATTTCGTCAAAATGTAGCCTGTCACAGCGTAACTCCCAACTGCGATCGCCAACTGCCCCCAAGGGAAGATGGAATATTTTTGAGATAGCCGCGGTTGTGAGTATGGAGTCGGAAATTCTTTTTTCCGGTTCGGGGTAAGGTAGGCATATTTTTGAGATGGCCGCGCTTCCCTCGCCACGGTGGGCCCCGATGGCTTTTTCCCCCCCCACGTTTGGCGATTTTGAGTTGTAAATCGTTTCTTGTTTTTCGGGTTGTTTGGAGTGGAAATTTTGTGGGATGCGGCTTTTTTTTGCCGGCTTTGAGTGCGCTGGGAACCGGGCTTGCGGGCTGATTTTGCCGATCGCCTTCTCAGCGGCTTTTCGGGCGGCTTTTCTGGTGGTGATGGTTGCGGTGGCTGCTGAGATGGTTTGTCGATCGCCGGAGGTGGAGGCTGACTGAGAAATAACACCAACTCGTCGTAAGCTTGATTGATTTCTGTTAATCTTTGTTGGGCTTTTTGTTGCAGGCGATCGTTGTGTGCAAACCGATCGGGATGCCACACAAAGGCTAAATCCCTGTAAGCGCGCTTAATTTCTTCTGGGGAAGTTCCAGGCTCTATTTCGAGGATTTCGTAGCATCGATTAATGTCACCCATAAGCTTCGATCGGCTGGTGTTGTTCAACAGTTGACAGTTGACAGTTGACAGTTTGAGAGCTACCTCAACCGCTTAACTCCGAGGATTGGAGTAATGAATAGTCTGATTTTAATTTCTCCCTCAAAGCGAGAGACTTTCAATTAATTCTTTCTGGTAAATTTGCGATCGTACTTAACTACCAGCCGGGAAGTCTAAGGGTATATTCAGAGGGGGATGAATCTCAATTGCTGCGCGAAGTACCCCCGAATGAATTACCGCGCTTGATGAAAGGCTCGTCGGATGGAGGAACGGAAGCCGACAATTATTCTTGTACACCCCTTGATGAAGAGGAAATACTCTGATACTATATTAGTCAAGTGGGGGTGGAACTACCTCACTATAAAAAGCCTTTGAAAAAAAGGAAAAAGAAGCCTGCGGTCTAACTGTACCCAGTTGACCGCCAGGTTCGTTCACTATCTTCTACCATTCTCAGCCAAGCTGCACATTAAGCCGATCGAGCGATTTGAGATTTGAGATTTTGGATTTGAGATTTTAGATTTGGAAAGTAGTTATGATATAAGGGTTTCGAGCTTTTTTAACGTTGCGTTCGGTTTTAAAAAAGGTATGACAACTGGGTAGAATGGAAAAATAGTTTCGGGCGATCGCCATCTGTGTCAGTGTCGGAAAATCAACCTCCCACCTTCATCCTAGTTGACGGCCACTCCCTGGCCTTTCGTTCCTACTTCGCCTTTGCCAAAAGTCGAGACGGAGGCTTGCGAACTACCACAGGCATTCCCACCAGCGTCTGTTTTGGCTTTCTCAAGTCGCTGCTGGAAGTTATGGCCGCCCACGATCCCCAGTACATGGCGATCGCCTTTGACCTCGCCACGCCCACTTTTCGCCACGAAGCAGACGAAACCTACAAAGCCGGTCGTGCCGAAACCCCCGAAGATTTTATCCCCGATCTCAAAAACCTGCAAGAACTCCTGGGCTATCTCAATTTACCAGCAGTCACTGCTCCGGGCTACGAAGCCGACGATGTTTTGGGAACTTTGGCGAACAAAGCCAGCGCCGCGGGTTATGCGGTTAAAATCCTGACGGGCGATCGAGATTTGTTTCAATTAGTAGAAACCGAGAAACACATCAGCGTATTGTACTTGAGCACGGATGAACTCAGGCGATCGGGCAAAGGCAAATCCCAAGAATACGGCCCGGAAGCAGTCAAAGAAAAACTCGGAATTATACCAGCACAAGTAATAGATTACAAAGCCCTCTGCGGCGACAAATCCGACAACATTCCCGGAGTCAAAGGCATCGGCGACAAAACCGCCCTGCAATTGTTGGAAGCTTACAATTCCCTCGACGGCATCTATGCTGCGATCGACGAGATTAAAGGCGCAACTAAGAAAAAGTTGGAAGAAGGGAAAGAAGCTGCCTATCATTCTCAGCGCATGGCGACAATTATTCAAGAAGTTCCCTTAGAAATCAACTTAGAAGATTGTCAGCTTAAAGGTTTTGACGAAGCAGCATTGATTCCGATGCTGGAAAAGTTAGAATTTAAAACATTTTTAACCAAAGTCAAACAAATTCAAAAGCGTTTTGGCGGCGCAGAAGAGCCATTGACAGACAGTGGAACAGGCATCTTGCCTGTTGCTGAGAGTGGAACAGGCATCTTGCCTGTTGCTGAGAGTGGAACAGGCATCTTGCCTGCCTGTTGCTGAGAGTGGAACAGGCATCTTGCCTGTTGCTGAGAGTGGAACAGGCATCTTGCCTGTTGCTGAGAGTGGAACAGGCATCTTGCCTGTTGCTTCGGGCGGGCAAGATGCCCACCCCACAATCAATTCATCTGAAGATGAAGCATTAGCTTTCTACAGTCTTGAAGAAACCCTAGCCGCTCAACAAGCAAACCAATTACCCATCAAACCGCGAATCATTCAAACAATAGAACAGTTAAACGAATTAATTCAACTCCTACAAACCCACACCGATAAAGCCTCGCCCGTGGCGTGGGATACCGAAACCACCGCCTTAGAACCGCGAGATGCCGAATTAGTCGGAATTGGCTGCTGTTGGGGAACCGGAGAACAAGATTTAGCTTACATTCCCACGGGACACAAAACCGGCACAAACTTGGACAAAGCCACGGTTTTAAATGCTTTGCGTCCGATTTTGGAAAGCGAGAATTATCCCAAGGCGCTGCAAAATGCTAAATTCGATCGCCTAATATTGCGCTGTCAAGGAATCAAACTCGCCGCCGTCGTCTTCGACACCATGCTAGCCAGTTACGTACTCAACCCAGAAACCAGCCACAGTCTCAGCGAACTCTCAAGGAAATACTTAGTCGATTCAGAAGAAAATCACAGTGTCAGCGAACCATTAAGGGAATACTTACGCCATAATCCCAAAAGTTACAATCAATTAGTACCTAAAGGCAAAACAATTGCTGACATCAGCATTCCGAAAGTAGCTGGCTACTGCGGCATGGATGTTCACACTACATTTCAATTAGTAGGTAAACTTAGAGCCGAATTGGATAAAGCGGATAAAAATGCGCCATCTGAAAATTCTCTGCATCGATTGCTGCTGGAAGTAGAACAGCCCCTCGAACCTGTTTTAGCCGAAATGGAATACTGCGGAATTCGCATTGATTCAGCTTATCTCAATACCTTATCCCAAGAGCTAGAAATAAAATTAGCCAAACTCGAAGAAAATACCTATGAGGCTGCGGGAAGAAAGTTTAATTTAGGTTCACCGAAACAACTCAGCGAAATCTTGTTAGAAAAAATCCCCGAACAGTTTCAGAAAAAGTCTCGCAAAACCAAAACGGGATACTCTACAGACGCCGCTGTTTTGGATAAATTGCAAGGAGACCACCCGATTGTAGACGATTTATTAGAACACCGAACATTATCCAAATTAAAATCAACTTACGTCGATGCTTTGCCGCAGTTGGTGCGTGCGGATACCGGGCGAGTGCATACAGATTTCAACCAAGCTGCAACGGGTACGGGCCGACTTTCTTCTTCCAATCCCAATTTACAAAATATTCCGATCCGCACCGAGTTTTCGCGGCAAATTCGCAAGGCTTTCTTACCTGAGTCTGGTTGGCTGATGGTGTCGGCTGACTATTCTCAAATTGAACTGCGAATTTTGGCTCATTTGAGTCAAGAACCTGTGTTAATCGAAGCTTACAACAATAACCGAGATGTGCATACTCTGACGGCTCAACTGCTGTTTGAAAAGGAGGATGTCACGCCGGATGAACGGCGGTTTGGGAAAACGATTAATTTTGGGGTAATTTATGGTATGGGGGCGATCAAGTTTGGTCGTTCGATGGGCAAATCTTCCGCAGACGGTAAAAAGTTTATTGAACGATTCAACCAGCGTTACAGTAAAGTCTTTGAATTCTTGGAAAAAGTAAAAAAAGAGGCGATCGCCCTAGGCTACGTTTCCACTATACTAGGCCGCCGCCGCTACCTCAACTTCGAGAGCGACACAATCCGCAGGTTAAAAGGCAGCAACCCGGAAGACATTCACTCCGATAGACTTAAATCTCTCAGCAGAGATGACGCCCAATCTTTGCGCGCCGCAGCAAACGCTCCCATTCAAGGCTCAAGTGCTGATATCATTAAACTTGCCATGATTGAGGTAGACAAAATTTTGCAAAACTATCAGGCGCGGCTGCTGCTGCAAGTTCACGATGAATTAATATTTGAAGTCCCTCCCGATGAATGGGAAGAATTGCAGCCAAAAATTAGAACGGCGATGGAAAATGCTCTGCCGCTTAGCGTACCCCTGATAGTTGACATCCACGCGGGGCAAAATTGGATGGAAACTAAATAAAAAAAAGAAAAATATGACCCAAAATAAAATTTCCCTTTCCCCTACAATCACCAGCTTGAGCGCAGTTGCTCTGCTTTTCCTACTCTCCGGCTGTCCGCAAAAGCTACCGCCCAACAATTATGCTGTCAAACGAATCAGCGACGGCGATACTCTTGTCGCCAGCGATGCCGCCGGCAAAGATATTAAAGTGCGTTTTGCGTGCGTAGATGCACCAGAAATTGCTCACACTAACGCCGAAAAAAATAGCAAAAAAGCAGCAGAGAAAAATCAGTTCAAGTGGGGCAATCTAGCCGAGCAAAGAATGCAGCAGCTCGTCAAAGAAGGGGGCGGTCGCATCGTTTTGACAGTCACCGATACTGACCGCTACGGCCGCAAAATTAGCGAAGTTCGCTTACCAAATGGCACATTTGCTCAAGAAGTTTTGCTGCGCGAAGGATTAGCAATGGTTTACACTCCATACTTAAAAAACTGTCCGAGTGCAACTGTTGTGCAACAAGCGGAAGCCGAAGCCAAGAAAAATCGCCGCGGTATTTGGGGAGATTCTAAGTTTGTGCCAGCTTGGGATTTTCGGCACAGCGATAAATGAAGGAAGAAGGAAGAAGGAAGAAGGAAGAAGGAAGAAGGAAGAAGGAAGTAAATGTAGGGTGCGTCGCCACGAACAACTCTCGTTGCTATTGAGAGATCTCATAGCGACGCACCCTACCACTTATAACTTCCACAAGTTTGTGGGATGGGCGTCCCGCCCGCCCTTTTTGGACGGGCGGGACGCCCATCCCACAATAATAATTAAAATTGTAAATTATTTAATTCGCTATCCTAAGGAAGTAAATATAGGGTGCGTCGCCACGAACAACTCTCGTTGCTATTGAGAGATCTCTGATAGCGACGCACCCTACCACTTATAACGGGGAAGAATAACCCGGATTTGGTATTATAGGGTAAATGATGTACTCAATCAAACTTCAAAAGCTTAGCAATACAGGTTTCGGTGTACCCAAATTTTTTGAAAAAGGCGATCGCAAAAAATCAACCTATGTGTATATTGACATCAGCAAAATTATGTTGTTGATGTGGTATCTGCGAAGCTTTATCAGACATTTGAGAAACCAGGTTTCTAGACACCGATGCGGAGCATCCTAATTTAGTACAATACAACGAGGATGAGGTTCTGCTCGTAGTGTCCGCAATCTGTGGAATTTGGGCAATAGCTGATATCAAATCCGCCCTTCATCGTCCTGTATTCATCTCTCTTATCTCCCTCTGTGTTCTCTGTGTTCTCTGCGGTTAAATCATTCCGATGCAACCGGAAACGATATGACGGCAGATTCATCCAAGGTCAGACATGAGTTCGAGGGGAGCATCTCACTTTCGCAAAAAGCATTTTTTTTACAGTGCTGTCCTCGAAGAGCGTGCTTTACAAAGCTTTGCTGTGCTCCCGACAGCACTACAAATGCAAAACCCAGATGTACCCAGTTCGATCGCATTTTTAGGCGACTTTTTTTTGGGAAAAGTCAACAAATGTGATAGGCTCCAGATAAATCAATAGACTGCCACGAAAAGCGGTCTATTGCAATCACCCAGAAATTAGTTTGAGGGGACATCAATGAATATCAAACATCTGACTATCTCCGGGATTGCACTGCTGCTGGGTACTGCAATCGTAGGAAATGCTATTGCTCAAGAACTAACCAACGAGCAAAAAACTGTTACTTGTCGCTTGAAAACAGAAGTTGACCAGCGTTCAAGCAACGGTCAAAAATTGGTGTTTTGGCCATTGATAGGCACTGTTCGCAAACAAGTTTCATCTCCTTTTAGAGCAACGCTGCATCCAGATATTGAGTATGTTTTTGTAGCCACTTGCGACGGAAATTGCCAGGATTTAAACCTAACCCTCAAGGATGTCAACACTGGCCAAGAAATCGGTACGAGTCAAAAGACGGGCGAACTGGTATCAATCTCTTTTACTCCGCCATCCCAAGGGGAATATCAAATCACTGCCAAGCCTGGCGAATGTACGAAGGAAGAGGGTTGCAGTTTTGGTATGGGAATCTTCGTTCCTGCCTCTGCTACCGTACCTAATGCTTCAAAACTTCCTGCTGAATTAGCACAATTTCGACTTTGCCAGTAGAAGAATAGCGATAAGTTGGGGATCATCTCATTTTGGCAAAAAGCTTTTTTTGTTGTAGTGCGAGCTTAAGAGCTCGCTTGGTTTTAACAGCAAGCGAGCGGGGACAGCACTACAAACTCCAAACTGAGATGCTCCCATAAGTTGATAAGTTGTGAGTTGCGAGTAGAGTAGAGGCTTGAATCGCCAATCAAATTTATAACTCGCAACTTATCACTCGCTACTTATAGCGGTTCTCCTAAATATGAGTTATGCCAAATTCTGATACGATCGCCCTGAGAGCACACACGGAGAGCGTCTTTACCGGACAGAAGCCTCAGGCAGCCTATAGGAAAGGAACTATCGCTTACCTTTTTCCCCATTACCAATTACCTTTTTCTCAATTACCCTTTACCATAAGCGTGCCAGATCTATCTGAGAAAGGCTATATATAGCAACCGCCCGACGGTGAGGACGTTCCTAATGTCTTAAACCCTGGCTTTTATTGCTTCTTGCTTCTGCCTTCTTGCTTGTGCCATAATTTTTTAACCATAACTCCCCCAAACTGTAAAGCAGGTCGAGGTGTGGAACCCTGCAAAGACCCCATAACTGCCGAAAATTGGCCCTTTGCCAGAACTTTATTTACCCTCAGGCAGGCATCAATTAGAATAATAGATAATGCCCCTCAGGGTGACGAGTATATTGCCCATGTCTTCAACCTTAGCCTCGAACAATCAATCCCAGAACAATTCTCAAATAGGTTTTAAAAGTCTGTTGGGCCGCTTGGGTATCAGGCAAAAAATCGGGTGCGGATACGCCTTGGTCATTGGTATTGCCATTTTGGGCGCCGCCGGGGGACGGGGAGTAGAGTCATATCACAAACAGCAAGTGAGAGAAAAACTCGCGATCGACCGAGATAAAGCCGAAATCCTCACCAATCTGAATAATAGCGCCCAGGAAGTCAGAATTCACCAGCAATCACTGCTGAATCTGACGGGACAACCGCAAATTTTCGATCGCGAACGATCGGACTTTTTGACTCGCGTTGCTCAGATGAGCGGACAGCTAGAACAACTGCAAAGCCAATCGCCGTCGGCTTCTGCCGATGTTACAAAAGATTACCAAGAGATTCAAGAGTTCGCCAAAGCCCACAGCAAAACCGTAGAAGCTTACTTCCAACAAGTCCAGAAACTGCTGGGGAATGCCAAGTTATCTGGTTTGAATCCGCAGCAGCGGCAGGTATTCCAGCGGAATTTGAATAATTTTGCCACGGGGAACAACGCTTTTAAACTCGAACAGTTTTCGCAAGATTCAGCCAAACTGGCTGGCACTTTTCGAGACAAAGCAGACGAGGCATTTAGAACCTACGAGAAAGCTGAACAACTCGGAACTCTGATTCTGCTTGGTTCTCTGTTGGCATCAGCGATTATCGCCACCTTACTGGCAATATACACCAGCAGGGCGATCGCCCGACCACTACAAGCCGCCACCTTCATCGCTCAGCGAGTGTCAGAAGAATCGAACTTTGACCTGCAAGTACCCGTTACCACCTCCGACGAAGTAGGAATGCTGGCAATTTCGATCAACGAACTGATCCAAAGAGTCGCGGAATACACGGAAGACTTGCAAGAAGCAAAAATAGCAGCCGAAGCTGCCAACCGCTCGAAAAGTGCATTTCTCGCCAACATGAGCCACGAACTCCGCACCCCCCTAAACGCCATCATCAACTACAGCGAAATGCTGCAAGAAGATGCTCAAGATTCCGGCTCCGAAGACTTTCTCCCCGACTTAGAAAAAATTCAAACCGCAGGCAAACATTTGCTCGACATGATCAGCGATATCCTCGATATTTCTAAAATAGAAGCAGGTCATGTGACGCTTTATTTGGAACACTTCGATGTGGCGACGATGATTGAAGAAGTGATGACTACGGCTCAACCGCTAGTAGAGAAAAAAGGCAATGCTTTAAGGCTGCAAGCAAAAGGCGAACTCGGCATGATGTACGCCGACCAACCGAAAGTCCGGCAAATTCTCCTCAATTTGCTCAGCAATGCTGCCAAATTTACCGAAAAAGGCGTCATTACTATCGAGATAGAAAAAGTTAAAAATGAAAATCCAAAACCTAAGAAAAGGAATAAAAATAAAAATAATGCTGTTAATTCGGGTTCAAACTACAGTTCTCAATTTTTAATTTTTCGAGTCAGCGATACTGGGATTGGGATGACAGACGAACAATTAGAGCAGATATTTAAACCTTTTACTCAAGCTGATCCTTCGACTACTAAGAAGTACGGCGGGACGGGTTTGGGATTGACAATTAGCCAGCGTTTGTGTCAAATTTTGGGTGGCGAAATTAGCGTTGAAAGTGAGAACGGGAAAGGTTCAGTTTTTATTGTCAGTCTCCCGGAACGGGTGGTGATGCAGGCATGAAAACAGTTGACAGTTGGCAGTTGGCAGTTGGCAGTTGGCAGTTGGGGAGCATCTCACGCAAGGCGAATATATCCGTAGGGGCGAAGCATGACCGCAGAAAATATGGGATTATAACTAATAACTTATATGCGGTCATGCTTCTTCAGGCTTCAAAAACCAGATGCACCCGGCCGTAGGGTGCGTCGCCATCAACAATCCCTACAAAGATCAACAATCTCCGAGCGACGCACCTGACAAAATTAATCAGCAGTCATTAGTTGTTGTTATACACTGGAAAAATGGGCAAGTACAGAAACCGCCATATCGGGCGCGGACATCAATAGCTTGATGAATCGATCCCCGAACCCTATAGCATAAATGGAATAAGAATTAAATAACTTACAATTTTAATTATTGTGGGATGGGCGGGACGCCCGTTCTTTATAGACGGGCGTCCCGCCCATCCCACAAGCTTGTGTAAATTATTTAATTCGCGATCCTAAGTGTAATGAATCAGGCGCGAAGCTGATTTTGACACGGATACACGGATTAATTATTGAGTAATCCTAACATTTTCTTCACTTCGGCTAAAGGCATATAAGGCTGATTTGCATTTTCTTCTTTTGCCACCCTCAAATCAATCAAATCTTCTATATCAGCAATTAATTCTTGCAGTGCTTCAAATTTTTCATAAAGAATCACGGCAAATTCTTTTTTGCCGTTTTTGGTGATAAATTCAGGATGTAATGGAATCATCTATATTTCGTCTCGGCGTTGAAATGTAAATAGTTTTTATATATTTGAGGACTTGAGTCCTCTGATTTTAGGCGGACTAAAGTCCTCACTACAAACCTGCGGATTAAAGTCCTCACTACAAACCTGCGGACTAAAGTCCTCACTACAAATCTATGCTGAAACACAGGGCGGAAATACCTATCTCAATATACGGGAACACCGATCGCCCGATCGCCCTTAACTCTCTACAATGACAACTATACGGGCAATCGAGCCATTGCCTTGACAGCAGTCATGTTTTTGAATTCAGGGAATTAAAATTTATGCAACCAAATAATCCGAACCAATTTACAGAAAAAGCCTGGGAAGCCCTAGCCCGCACTCCAGAAGTGGTCAAAACAGCCCAGCAGCAGCAGCTAGAAAGCGAACACTTGATGAAGGCGTTGCTGGAACAAGAATCGGGACTCGCTAGCAGCTTGTTTAACAAGGCGAAAGTGTCTGTAGCAAAATTGCGCGATCGCACTGATGAGTTTATCAGCCGCCAGCCCAAAATCTCTGGAAGCGGCGGCAATGTTTATCTCGGCCGTTCCCTGGACAGCCTGCTAGACAGGGCTGAAGCTTATCGCAAAGAGTACGGTGATGAATTTATCTCGATCGAGCATTTGATCCTGGGTTACGTTAAGGACGATCGCTTTGGCAAAAATCTACTGCAAGAATTTAAACTAGATGAAGCCAAGCTTAAAGACATCATCGCCCAAGTCCGGGGGAACAACAAAGTGACAGACCAAAATCCAGAAGGCAAATATGAAGCGCTGGAAAAATACGGCCGAGATTTGACAGAAGCCGCGCGTCAAGGCAAACTCGATCCGGTAATCGGACGAGATGACGAAATCCGCCGCACGATTCAAATTTTGAGCCGCCGCACCAAGAACAACCCCGTACTGATTGGGGAACCGGGAGTTGGCAAAACTGCGATCGCCGAAGGACTCGCCCAACGAATTATTACCGGAGATGTGCCGCAATCTCTCAAAGACAGACAATTAATTAGCTTAGATATGGGCGCGTTAATTGCCGGTGCAAAATTCCGGGGAGAATTTGAAGAACGGTTGAAAGCCGTGCTCAAAGAAGTTATGGATAGCAACGGCAAAGTCATCCTATTTATAGATGAAATTCACACCGTTGTCGGCGCTGGCGCCAGCCAAGGATCGATGGATGCTGGCAATTTGCTCAAACCGATGTTGGCGAGGGGCGAATTGCGCTGTATCGGCGCTACAACTCTCGACGAATACCGCAAGTATCTCGAAAAAGATGCGGCCTTAGAACGCCGTTTTCAACAAGTTTATGTCGATCAGCCGACAGTTGAAGATACTATTTCGATTTTGCGGGGTTTGAAGGAACGGTACGAAGTTCATCACGGCGTTAAAATTTCCGACAATGCGTTAGTGGCGGCGGCTACTTTGTCAACTCGATATATTAGCGATCGCTTCCTTCCCGACAAAGCCATTGATTTAATGGACGAAGCGGCGGCTAAACTCAAAATGGAGATTACTTCCAAGCCGGAAGAACTAGACGAAATCGATCGCAAGGTTTTGCAGCTAGAAATGGAAAGACTGTCGCTGCAAAAAGAAAGCAATGCTGCATCGATCGACCGTTTAGAAAGACTGGAAAAAGACTTAGCAAATCTCAAGGAACAGCAAAGCGGTTTGAACGCACAATGGCAATCGGAAAAAAGTGTCATCGACAGCATTCAAAAGATTAAAGAACAGATTGATAAGGTTAATATTGAAATTCAACAAGCTGAGTTAAAATACGACCTTAACCGCGCTGCTGAGTTGAAATATAGCAAATTAACCGAGTTGCAAAAAAAACTGGAAGAAGCGGAAGCTAAACTGACAGCAAGTCAAATTACAGGTAAAACTCTGCTGCGGGAAGAAGTCACCGAATCTGATATTGCCGAGATTATTTCTAAGTGGACGGGAATTCCGATTAGCAAGTTAGTTGAATCGGAAATGCAGAAACTTTTGCACTTGGAAGATGAACTGCACAAGCGGGTAATTGGGCAGGATGAAGCGGTGACGGCGGTTGCAGATGCAATTCAACGATCGCGCGCGGGATTGTCCGATCCCAACCGCCCGGTGGCGAGTTTCATCTTCCTCGGCCCCACGGGCGTTGGTAAAACCGAGTTGGCGAAAGCATTAGCATCATACCTGTTTGACACCGAAGAGGCGATCGTCCGCATTGATATGTCGGAATACATGGAGAAACACGCAGTTTCGCGCTTAATTGGTGCGCCTCCGGGATACGTCGGCTACGACGAAGGTGGACAATTAACTGAGGCTGTGCGCCGCCGTCCGTATTCGGTAATTCTATTCGATGAAATCGAGAAAGCGCACCCGGATGTCTTCAATATCATGCTGCAAATTCTGGATGACGGCCGCGTTACGGATGCTCAAGGTCACACGGTTGACTTTAAGAATTCTGTGATTATTATGACATCGAATGTCGGCTCTCAATACATTTTAGATGTGGCGGGAGATGAGGAACAAATGCGGAGTCGGGTGATGGAGGCGATGCGGGCTACTTTCCGCCCGGAATTCTTGAACCGGATTGATGAGATGATTATCTTCCACGGTTTGAGTAAGGCCCAATTGCGGCAGATTGTGCTGTTGCAAGTTAAGCGGTTGGAAAAACGTTTAGCCGATCGCAAAATGTCTCTGAAATTGTCGGAATCTGCGATCGACTTCTTAGCCGAAATCGGTTACGATCCGGTGTACGGTGCGCGCCCATTGAAGCGTGGAATCCAGCGCGAATTGGAAACGCAAATGGCGAAGGGTATTTTGCGGGGAGATTTTGTTGACGGCGATACCATTTTTGTCGATATCGAGAATGAAAGGTTGGCGTTTAAGCGGCTACCGGCGCAGTTGGTGACTGCGAAATAATCTTAGTAGGGTGGGCTGCGGCTCACCTTATTTTTTTTGCCGCAGATGTAGGCTGATAGACGCGGATGGACGCGGATAGGATTGGGCGCGATCGCGCTTAAGTGCGATCGCTTCTAGATTCATCCTTTTTCAACTCTTGACGCTCTCGAACAGATTTAGTCAGCAGGTACGTTGCCAAACTGCTAACGCTTTTTATGGGCGGGCTAGAAGCCCACCCCACAAGAAATAATTTTTATTGTGGAACAGGCCGGAAAGCCTGTTGCGATGTGAGTTTAACCGCCACTAAAGCCATTCGTTGCACTCCTAAACATCTCAAAACAGTCCACCTTACGCAGTGCGATCGCTTCTAGATTCTTCCTTTTTCTGCTCTTGGCGATCTCTGACAGCTTTAGCTGCCACATGGGAAAGCAGGTTTGCGAGGGTTCTATCTTCCTCTTCGGCCCATTCAGAAAGGGCTTGATGAACGTCTTCTGGCAGTGTAACTGTGACTCGCATTCGTGAAGGCATTGGCTGGCATGGTTTTACTTCAACTGTCTTCAATTTTACACTCTCACGTCATTAGATAATTTTTGTGTCATTTTATGTTAAAAACATCTATTTATGCTATTAGTGTAATAGGGTTCAGACCCTAAAACGTCAGAAGCCAGCCCCTCACTGTCCAAGGTTCCGGGCTGGCTCTGGCTCCAAAAATATCAATGGAGACGAGTTCTATGTTGACCAAAGAGCGAGACGCAAGCCCCTGGCTTTAGACATGGGGATAAGTCGGTAGCGGTTTCAACCGCCTTCTGTATTTAACAAAGCTTAATAAAGAA